>CAZBFC010000050.1:0-2059 GCA_964491095.1 uncultured archaeon
TATCTGCCAATTCCCGCTATTCTGTCCCCGCAGATGGCTATATCCGCTTGAATGAACTCCTCCGTCAGAACGTTGACTATTTCGGCGTTTTTTATAACCAAGTCCGCCTTCTCCCTACCCAAAGCGACGTCTATAATTCTCATGAAAGTTTACATGCCTATAAAGTAAATAAATCTTCTTTAAGCCATCTAACGACTTCCTCAACTCCCCTTTCAAGTTCAACCTTCTGTCTCCAACCCAAAGCTTTAAGCTTGTCTACGCTGTAAAACCAGTTCTTCGTGAACAGCATTACGGTTTCTTCAGCGGAGCTTCTGCCGATTCCACCCTTCAGCTTTAACAGAACATAAGCAAGCTTTGGAGGAATCCCGAAACGAAGCTTGACACCTGCACATCTTGCGACGAGCTCGAGGAAATCTCTTAGCCTCACTGCCTTTTCGTTGGCGAGATTATAAACACCCTCGCCTTTCTCCATAACGAGAACCATCGCTCTGACTACATCTTCCACGTGGATTGGGTGGATGTAGTTCGTTCCACTTCCCATGACGAACCTCAGCTTGCCCTTAACGACCATCTCTATCAGAAGGTTGAGTCCATATCTACTGCCTACTCCATAGACGAACGCCGGTCTTACCACTTTAGCGTTCAAACCCTCATCACAAGCCTTAAGAACGAATTTCTCAGCTTCAGCCTTCGATTTCGCGTAGGGGTTTGGATTTGGTTTGTATGGGGAATCCTCGCTCAACGGCTCGGAATTTGCATAGCCAAGGACTCCGACCGTGCTGACGTGCAATAGATCGCAACCGTGCTCAACGCACATCCTTACGATGTTCTTCGTTCCCTCTAAGTTTACCTTCCAAATCTCTTTAGTATTCACACCGTGCCGAAATAGGGCTGCCAAATGGTAAACGCGATCCACATTCCTGAAAGCCATTTCAAGCGATTTTGGGTTTGTAACATCTCCTACGACATAATCCACGTCAACTTTAAGCCTCTTTGGATCTCTCACAAGTGCGAGCACGTTCTCTCCTCTTTCGATAAGGTATCTCAACAGATACGATCCTATGAATCCAGTCGCTCCGGTTACGAGAATCATTCAATCACCCCCAACTCCCTCAGTCTACTTATCGCATCATCGAGATCGTCGAACACAATCAAATGATCTCTAAAAAGTCCTCTTTTCAGCCTGATTCTGACAGCTTTTGTTCCTCTTGGGCATTTTCCCCATCTGATAACGTTCCATGAAATTCCACCTCCGTTGTAAGTTTCTACTCTCGCGAATTCGATATCTTCATATCTAAAGATGATCTTGATCAATCCGCGAAGAAATCGGACTTCTATACCATCCTTACCAACCTCGCTACTGTATCCAAATATGTATCCAATGTTCGGATCTGGAAACATCAACAGCTAGTGTTAAATTCACACTATATAAGCTATGTAGTATGGAAGAGGAAAGTAAGTGTGAAGATTGTAACCTAATAGAGATCATAGAAGAGTTCTTGGAGAGAATCGAAAACAGCTTGAATCTCAATGAATACGACGTTGAAGACGTTAAGGCAGAGCTCGATGAGATATCAAAGTCAGTTGCTCAAGTTCTATCCAAATGGTGTCCTCAGATAATCTATGTTCTGCTAATGAAGGAGATGACGTTCAACGGGCTTAGGAGATGCCTAAACGTTAGCTCAAGGGTTCTCTCCGACAAGCTGAAGCTCCTCGAGGAGATGGGGATTGTTGAGAGAAAAGTGGAAGATTCAAAACCGCCAAGAGTTTGGTATATCCTCACGAAGAAAGGTAAAAAGATCGCTCTCTCCCTCGTTCCTCTGCTGATAACGGTCAAGCTTTCAAAACCTCTTCGATAACGTCCTCACCAACGTAGAACTCGAACTCCTCCTCGAGCCTTTTCTTTATCTCCTCAATGCTCATCCCGTCGCTTGCGATCCTGCTTATAAGATCTTTCGCGTCTTCGTAGAGGCTCCAAGGATAGACGATCCACCTCCAGCTCTCCATCTCCTTTGCGTAGTAGTCGGGAACGAACTTGGATGTGTGCTTGAAGTCCAGC
>CAZBFC010000051.1:0-13441 GCA_964491095.1 uncultured archaeon
CCCTCGCTATGTGAAACATCGCGTAGCAGGCTGAAATACAGCAACGTTCGAACTCTCCAGCTTTTAACGATTCCTCAGCTTCAGCAATTAACCTCTCAGCCTCCTCCATTCTCAATGCTATCTCTCCCTTCATCTTGCCAGATTGTATATCGCCTAAACTTATAAGAAGGTTACTCAAAAAGGATCGCACAAGCTACGCCCTTCTTGCTAACTTCAACGCCCTTACTTATCCTTCCCTGCTTTGGAATGTTCCTTACAGATACCCTGATGGCATATCCATCTTTCGTGAAAATCAGGACATCTTCGTTGCCCCTAACGAATTCAACGACCGCCAATGATCCTTTGATACCTATCACACCCATCGATCCCCTGTTTGTAAGTCTAAACTCGTCCAAATCTGTTCTCTTACCCAAGCCATCATCGGTTAAGATCAGAAGTTCTTTACCCTTACCTATACTCATCCAGGCTATCGAATCTCCCTCTCTTAAATTGATGGCCTTAACTCCTCTTGCGTTTCTACCCTTCTCAGGTATTTCCCCAGCTTTAAATCTAACGACGTAACCGTTCTTGGTTCCTATAACGACTTCACCATCTTTAAATATTCTTGCAAACGTTATCCTCCCTGTTGAGGCTATTATCCCAGCCCTCTTAGCGTTTGCAAACTCTGAAAGTTTGGTCTTCTTTATGTAACCGTCCTCAGTCAGGATAACAACGAATTCCCTATCACTGAAATCATCAACGGCAACGGCTGAAACTATTTTCTCCTCTTCAGCCAATCCGAGGAACTTCCTAACGTTCACACCTTTTCCCGTTCTATCCTGCTTCGGTATTTCATGCACGGATATCCAGTAAGCCTTACCAACATCGCTGAATATCAGAAGCTTCTGCTTGGTGTTGCATAAAACTGCAAATACCGGCTCATCCCCCTCCCTGACGGGCATTCCCAAAACTCCTACTCCACCCCTTCCCTGAGCCCTGAATTCGATCTCACATCTCTTGAAGAAACCATCCTTCGTAAAAACAACTACGTTCTCCTCTGCCGTGATGAGCTCCTCCGCTTTAATTTCTTCCTCCTTCTCCAAAATCTCTGTCCTCCTATCATCACCATACTTACGCTTAAGCTCTTTAAGCTCATCCACGATTATCGCATCGATCTTCGCCTGATCTGCAAGTATTGCAGATAGCTCAGCTATCTTCTTTCTCAGTTCCTCATACTCATTCATCAAAGCAGATATCTCAGCTGAAGTTAGCTTTTGCAACCTCATCTGTAGAATTGCATCTGCCTGTTTCTCGCTCATTCTATACTTTTCTATAAGCTGTTTTTTCGCAATCTCGGGAGATTTGCTCTCTTTAATCAGATTTATAACCTCCTCCAGGTGCTCAACCGCAATTTTTAAACCTTCGACGATGTGCAACCTGTCCTGTGCCTTTTTGAGCTCAAACTCAGTCCTTCTTCTAACAACCTCCCTCCTATGATCTACGTAGCAGGCTATAAGCTCCTTTAGATTCAAAATCCTTGGCTCCCCGTCAACCAACGCCAAATTTATTATTCCGAATGTGGTTTGCAATGGCGTGTGTGCGTAGAGCTTCTTAAGGGCTGTATTTACATCCGCTCCACTCTTAAGTTCCACAACAACCCTGATACCCTCTCTATCAGATTCATCCCTAACCGTCCTAGCTTCCTCAAGCCTCCCGCTCTTTATCAGATCTGCTATCTTTTCAACAAGCTTGGCCTTGTTAACCATGTACGGTATCTCCTTTATCACTATCGCTCCGTTTTCGATCTCGACCTTCCCTCTGATCACGATCTTACCCTTTCCAGTTTCGTAAGCTTCCTCAATACCCTTTACTCCAACTATAACTCCACCTGTGGGAAAATCTGGGCCTTTGATGTATCTCATCAACTCTTTGACAGTTATCTCAGGATCCCTTATGTACGCAACTATAGCATCGCAAACCTCCTTAAGGTTGTGAGGAGGTATGTTTGTGGCCATCCCTACTGCTATACCACTACTTCCGTTAACGAGCAAGTTTGGAAGCTTTGCAGGCAAAACAACTGGCTCTTTTAGAGTTGCATCGAAGTTCGGCTGAAAGTCCACAGTCTCCTTATCTATGTCCGACAATAACTCTTCAGCCAATTTGGTAAGTCTACATTCTGTATATCTCATAGCAGCTGGTTCATCTCCGTCTATCGATCCAAAGTTACCCTGTCCGTCGATTAGGGAATACCTCATAACGAAATCCTGAGCCATCCTAACGAGAGCTTCATAAACGGGAGCGTCACCATGAGGATGGTAACGCCCAAGAACGTGCCCTACAACCCTCGCACACTTCACATAGGGTCTGTCATGTCTCAAACCCATCTCATGCATAGAATAAAGGATCCTACGCTGAACGGGCTTTAAGCCATCTCTAACGTCTGGCAAAGCTCTACCGACAATAACACTCATTGCATAATCGATGTATGAACTTTTTAGCTCCTCGCTGATGTCTCGAATCAGTTCCATAACGTTAAATTACCTGATGGGAAGTTATAACTTGCGACATGATCTAAAGCAAAACAGACCTCAAATTAAAAATTCAAAAAATTAAAGATTAAAGCTGATGTTTTCGATCTCCTGCAGGTCTTTAAGCAATTCATCGACATCTGTTAGAGTTTTGTTGATTTCCTCCATAGGGGTCTCAGTTGGTGTGGGAGCCTGCTCTGTTGGAGTTCCAGTTGGTTTCTCAGCTATTTGCTTCTTTTCCGCACATCCAAGCATGATCAATCCAAAGATTAGAAGAAGTATCAAAGCTCTTTTCATTCTACCACCCCGAACTCAAGGGTCACGTTTCCAAACGTACCCTCCTCCATTTTCTCCGTTGGAGATCTCTTCAGTTTGTAGATTCCTTCTCCACTGAGCGTTACAGTTCCCTTACCCTTCACGAAGATCCTCATGAATTCACCGTCAATCTTTACCGTGATGTTTTCTCCTCTTATTACAGCCTTTCCATGTCCACTCAATTCCTCTACCCCATCTTTAACGCCACCTTCAAATCCCACTACTGTAACCACCGATGCTGCCGGTGAGATCGTAACGTTGCCGTCTGCATGGATCACAGCTACGCCTGTGAAGTTTATCTCTGCGGTTCCACTTCCAACCACCAGCAATTCACCAGTCTCATTGCCGAAGAAATGATGTCCCACTCTCAAATGCTGAATTTCGTAGCAGATTTCTCTTATATCAGCGAAAGCATCTCTAATGAGGTCTCTTGCTTCCTTAAGCAGATCTCTTCCCTCGACATAGAGCTCGTTTGGATTCGTTGCATTTAACATATCCTCAAACTTTTCGTTAGCTTCCTCAAGCTTCTGTCTCGCTAGATCAAGCTTCTCCAGGCAGTCATTTAGTAATTCGTTAAGCTTCGTAACATCGACACCAGTACCATTCAGCTCCTCGATTTCTCCCTCAAGCTTCAACGCCACATCTTCGGTCTTGCTAACTATGACCTCAAGCTTTGCCACTGCGATCTGTCCTGCTATCGATTTAATCTCAATCCTAATTTCATTCCATATATTGTTGAGATCCTTTACGGCATTTCTAAGCTCCTCTGGCGTTGTACTAGAATTCACGGCATTCTTACTTTCATTCAAAGCCATCAGGCAGTTCTCAATTCTGACCATCAATCTCTCCTTCTGATCTTCACCCATGTTTGCATTCTGCACCTGTACCATCAGCCTCTCGAGCCACCTCTCGATGTAATCGACACCGAAGTAGACGTACTGCTTGGCGTATCTGAAGGTCTCAGGATCCCTGAGTCCACGTGCTCTCAGCTTCATATACATTTCTCTCGCCTTTTCGTATCTCATCTTTGCATTTTCAACCATCTGCTTAGCTTTTTGAATGTTCATTTCAATTTTAGCTATCCTGTGCCTGATCTTTACCTCTCTGATCCTCTCCTCAATAGCCTTCCTCCCGTGTTCAGCAAACTTGCCATGTGCAACCTTGAGCATCGTTTCTTCACCCTTTATGCACGTCTGATTGTGCAACCTCAGGTGTGTCTGATTTCGAATACACGTCTGATTCTCTAAGCACGTCTGGTTCTGAATTCTGAGATGTGTCTGGCTATGGGTGCATACGTTTTCGTTCCTTTCGACTGCACCCATTCCTGCCCATTCTGGTTTTCCTGTGTGCTTAGCCATCGGCGCTGCACTTACCATTCCTATTACTCCTAATATTACTATTGATACCAACACCACGCCCAACCACCGCATTTCGTACCACCTCGATCATCACTTGAACTTTGAATTATATAACGATACTTTTGATTAAAATTAACTAAAAATTTTCTAACACTTTATGAGTCTTTATCGCCTACTCTCATTCTTTATTAACCTTTAACTATTGCTTCTATCGGTCGTTTTAGCTACATAAAGCCTGAACTCAATTATAACACAATGCATATCGAAGTTTTGTATACTATTATTATGATTATAGCAAATGTTTCCACCAAATTTTTTAAAGCGAGCTTCAGTCTGACAGTATGCGATGTTCCGCAGTTGTAATAGCCGGAATTCTTATGGGTTCTCTCGCTATCTTTGTGAGAAACATCCCTGCAGATCCAATCACGATTACATTTTTTAGACTATCGTTGGGAACCGTTTTTCTTCTACCTTTTGTTAGAGGTATCAGGTTGGCTCATCCAAAGCTCGTTTTGAGCGTAGCTATAGTTAACTTGGCCACGATCCTTTGCTATATCGCATCGATCAAAATGGTAGAGGTTGCAACCTCAGCCTTGCTACTCTACATGGCCCCGATTTACGTAACGCTTTACGTTTGGCTTAGAGGGGAAAAAGTCAGTAGAAGTTCATTAATTGCTCTTCCACTTGCAATTCTTGGACTCTACCTAATGCTAACACCTTACGGCCGTATGTCTCCCGGTATAGCTTTCGGTATCCTTTCTGGAGTATTTTACGCTATGCTGTTCATTCTGATGAAAAAGGTAAGGGCTTTCATGTCTTCAACCCACATAACGTTTCTGAGTCTGGCTATCTCTTCGGTTGTTCTATCTCCGGTTTTATTTAGATCAAATATTGCTGAGATATTCGTACAGAGGTACGTTTGGATACTTGGTTTGGGATTAATTCCAACAGCTCTAGCGTTCACCCTATTCAACTACGGAATAAAGTTCTGCAAAACCGAAAAGGCTCCAATCTTTGCATTGGTTGAGCCTGTTTCAGCAGGTATCTTCGGATATGTTGTATTTGGAGAGATATTAACTTTTAAGCAGATGGTTGGAGCGGGGTTGATCCTGTTGGGGGTTCTGTTGGCATATAAAGAATAGTTAGATCGGTAAGCTTAGAGCTTTGCATGGACAGACCTTAACGCAAACTCCACAATGAATGCACTTTTCGGTTTCTGCAATTACCTTCCAGTTCTCATCGAATCTGAATACCTCAACCGGACATATGCTTATACATAAACCGCAGTGTACGCATCTATCTTCATCCTTAACCACGGCCTCCTTTAGCTCTATAACCTCAACGCCGAATCTTCTAAATACCTCTTCAACCTCCTTAGCCTTGCTATCGTCGACCTCAACCACCATCTCCCCCTCTCTAGCTCCGACGTTTGCACGAAGTATGTTTATCAAGGCATTCGTTTCAAGTGTAGCTGTAGAGATTATCGGCTTTTTAATCGTTTTAGAATCGAATTTCAACAGCATGAGCATGCTTACCACCTCGCCAAGAGTTTGCTCAGATCCTCACTAGTGACCATTCCCAAAACCCTCCTCTTTGTGTCAACGACCGGTAAAGCTGAGATGTTGTACTGCTCCATCTTCCTCGCAGCAGACTCGATCGGCTCGTCTGGCATTGCAGTTATAACCTTTCTCGTCATCACATCGGAAACCTTTCCAAGCTTACCCATCGCAACGGCCTTTGCTACATCCCAAGACGTAACTATGCCAATTAAAACACCGTTTTTATCAACTACAGGCAGATGATTCACATTCTTCTGAATTATTATTCGCGAAGCATCCTCGATGCTCATATCTGGCGGGATGGTTACAGCTTTAGTCATGACACTCTTAACTACCTTGACCTCCTTCTCCTTCATAGGCTTCAACTTCCCAGAGGTTGGAATCCTCTCAACGGGCTGAGTTAAGAAGAACTCTCCTTTTTCGATCATCCTCTTCAGCTCTTCCATGACCTTTCTAGCCATGTAGTAGCTTGAAAGCGGAGAAACTCTAACCTCCTCACCGTTAATTTCAACCTTCCCACTTTTAAGTTCGGCGTACGTCACCCTTCTTACGACGGGTCGATCCCTCCTTGGCACGCCAAAATCTATGATCTCTGTAACGATCTGATCATCTCTTATTGCAGTCGCTTTGGCCATCTCCTCATCCAAAATTGGAATTGGAATTCCGATCCCAAGCATCATGGTAACCCCATAGCCGGGCATAACTATGGCCTTCATGAATTCCGGTTTCATCTCCTTTAGGTTGCCCTTAACCATCAACGTGCCAAAGGGGGGTGTATGCTGAGTTCCTTCACCTATTATGTACCCCTTCGCACCGCACAGAAATATCCTTGTTCCAATTCCAATAGTTCTATACTCTGGATCGTTGTTCAGAGGAGAAATCTCGCCACACCCTGCAAATGTAACGTTTCCAAAGTTTGGAAGTAAAGTTCCCATGTAAGTTCTCAAAACCCTGTCCGATGAGTTTGTGGCAGCCTTATAACGCTGATAAGCATTTCTAGGATTTACCATGATAGCCTGATTTAAATCTTCCAAAGCTATCTCGGTCACGATCCTCTTACGGGGGTAGCAATCTGTCCCATAAGCTTCAGCCCTGAGTTCAACCTCCTTTCCTCTAACGAGATCTTCAATGACATGAGCTCCGCCATACTCCATACCCCTACTTTCGGAAAGCTGGGTAACACCCAAATAAGCATCAACCGCCGCTATACCAGTGTAAGCTTCAACATCGTTAAGCCAAACCTTTTGCATCTTTATAGGTGGATCGGAATGACCGAAGTTCATAAAAACTCCAGAAGAGCACATAGCTCCAAATGTACCGGTTGTTACAACATCCACTTCTTTAGCAGCCTTCTCAGCACCCAACTCCTCAACTATTTCTTTCATCTCCTCCGCAGTAACCACACAAACGTTACCTTCCCTAATTTTATGGTTAATTTCATCGATCGTTTTTTTCATAAACCTTCATCAAAATCGCACGATATAAACATTACTAATTTCCAGACGTTAGAAAAATTACTATCTGTAATAAAAATTTAAAATAATAATAATTTAAGAAAAATATAATAATAAAAAATTATTAAAGAGTTAAAAATTACGCCTTCTTTTTCTTCTTTAGAACTTCCTCAAGCTTCTTCTCAAGTGGTTCCTCATGAGTATATGGACACTTCAAGTAATGCTCCACGGCTCTTGCCAATGCATCCTTCGTTGCACTTTCACCAGTTTTCTTCTTTAATTCCTTTAGAACTTCCTCCGGTAGAACCGTCTGGGCATGAACGATTTTAGTCATACCTAATCACCTGATCATAATTAGCACCTCAAAGTATTTAAATTTTACTCATTATAATAACAATTATGAGCATAATTTCCTACCCCTTATAAATTGCGACGTACAAAGTAATGTGCTATCATCATGAAGTTAAATATTACGGTTAGTTATTGTCAAATATGTTTTTTAACTGATAAAGTCCATTTTATGTACATTGTAAGTTGAGAACTTTTGTTCTCGATCTGTCTGAATGTATTTATCATTTACATAGATTTAATTAATTGAAATTTTTTCAATGATATAAAAATTAATAAATAAATAATTTTAATTTTTTTATTAGTATAAATTTATAATGAGAAATACTTCTCGAAGGCTAGCTAAAATTATTTTTTATTTTATTGTATAATATATTTATGTAGCAGATATACTAATCTTAAATATTAATTATATTTGGAATTCTAACAATATAATTTAATTTTAAACCTCAGAGAAATCGGCTTTCATCATAGTTCAGATAGGGGAGGGATCATCATCGGCTAATATTTGTATAAGCTGGGTCTTTAAGCTATATATTTTAATTGAATACCTCCTAGCTGGATTGAACAACACTCAACAGAAATTAGTAACCGTATTACCAAAGGATGGATATACAGGTTCAGTGAAATTTCGCAACTATCAAATTTTAGAGAGATACCGTTTACAGATCTGATACTGGTTTTAAGTTCAGAATATCTAAACCGTGTATCAGCAGATTTAATCGTTGCCAAAATTAACTCTTCTCAGCATTTATTTCGAATATTTAGCTGACAAATGATTATGTCTAGACGTAAGCAGGACAAAGTATTTTTACACCCCTATATTGATAAAAATGTCCTTATCAAAGCTAAGAAATTAATTCCCAATCTATCAGAATTTGTAGAGATGTAGCTCAGGGAATACATAATTTTCGCAGAACAACGGCCTAATAAAGGTTGAGTGGGCCCAAAGGAACTCAAACCCTCGACCGCTTATTTCCGAATAAAATCTCTGTATTGGATTGAGAAAGTTATACGAGAATTCTTGAGGTTTTCTAATGGTGAAATTAATCGAGAAGTGATCATGCGATTCCAGAATTGGTATAAGTCTTACTATGATTACGAAGCTCAGCGTAAGTTCCACACGAATATGGGCAATCTCCTTGAATGGTTACGGAAGAGAACAGGAAATAGCTACTTCTTAGAGCTTAAGGAGCTCTTAGAATCTCCAAAGAGGGATTCGAAGAAAATTAATCCGATCATCCTGAGAGAGGATGATGTTAGGAACGTCATTAGGAGCTTCGACTAATAACTGCTGTACTATTTGCATCCTACACCGGACAACGACCTCAAGCAACGATTGCGAAGATTACCTTCTTAGAGTTAAAAGAAGCTTTAAATCGATCTTATAGATTCCAGAAGATAAAGATAAAGAACGATTCCCTCATTGGGTACCTATACATCCCGTTCTTAGCAAATGGCTTGAAGCATACATTTCTATTGCAAAAGATCTAAGTGCTAAAGCTTTTCCATACGACCCGATCAGAAGAACTCTCAGCGACCTTAACGTTAAGGCTATTCACACCGAAAGGAAAATAGCATTTTCACATTTTAGAAAGTTCTTTGAGCAAATGTGCAACAATGTTCTTGGCGTACATCCCTGACTGAGAGATTATATCATGGCTCATAATACAGGAAGCTTGTATGTTCAAAGCTATGATGGGAAATTGCCTTCAGAGATCTATGAGCAATATATAATCGCATGGAAAGATGTTAATCTCGTGCCAGAAGATGTTAGACTTGAAGAATTGTTGTATTTGTTAATTCTATCATAAGGAGGCAAGGTACTCGGAAACAATTGAAAGTAACTCAGAGTTAAAGTTGAGGGGCTTTCCTGAAATAGGTTTATATAATTCTGAATAAATAATGAAACGTATAGAATCAGCAAAGATAAGGATAAATATTGAGTATCCAGATTTTTAGAAAAGTTGTAAAGAAGAAGACAAGCTTAGAGGAAGCAAGAAGAATCCTTTCAAAGGTTAAGGAAAGCTTAGCCGAGGAAGTAGTAAAGGAAAGGGATAAGGAATGGAGATAGCCTATCTTGACACAAGTGCCTTAGTTAAGAGATACCACGAGGAAATTCCCCTTATGAGATTCTCAATTTTTCGAGATGATGGCTATGACTAAAATATTTTCTATCTTTAAATAATAACATAACATAAATAACTATAAAAGTTTTTACTCTAATATTTCTAACCAGCCTGGAAGCCACTTATAAGTTTTATCTTTCTTTGAAGGTTTCTCGTAATCTACGATTACTCTTCGAGTTTTTGGAAAGTCAGTTCCAAACTTTCTGCTAAGTCTAAGTTTTTTCGCTACTTCAAGTCTTTCAACTTTCGTTAAAAGAGACCCAACTGTTTTCCAGAGCCATCCAGTTGAAAAACCTAACCTAAAGAGAACTTTTCCGGAATCAAGCTTACCCTCGATTTCATCTATAAATTTAAGGATTCTATCAAATCTACCATCGTTCCTCTTCTCGAAGAATTCTTTATCTATAGACAACACGAACCTTGAAAACTCTAGAAGCTTGTCCTTCCAATCCTCTAATTCTTTGAATTCCTTGCTATTAACTCTCACATCTATCTCCAACTTCGTGTCAGGTTTCAGTGATTCAGTGTATATCTTCAGAGTTCTTCCACCTCCCAATGACTTTTCCTCCAAAGTCTGGCTATTTTTCTCAGTTAAGATGACAGTCTCATATATTCCAAGATTTTTGATCTCAACAGGTTCGCTATCTCTAACCAAGAAAAATCTCATTAAATCTCCCTTATCTGAAGCAAAAAATTCTCTTTCCACTTTTTTAAGTTCTTCTATGCTTTTAACCTTTAATCCTCTATCTCTTAGGTATTTCCACAACAATGCCGTTCTTACCGCACCTTTCAGAGACGAACCTGGAATGTATGGCCTTCCCAAAACCTTGATATGCTCAAGTATATCTCTATCCGGTTTACAGAACGCATCAACTTCATATTTGCAATAGTTAGAAGCTACTCGTGGATCAAATCTTCCAGCTTCTATCATCTTTCTAATCCTCTCGTTTTCACTCCACGCCCTCTCGTAATCAATCACCCTAACCCTACCATCTCTATAGAAGTAGTCAATTCTTGTGAGTTTATCTCCTGAACCGATGTGGGTGGGAGAAATTACGCGAAGAATCAATCCCACCACCCCATCGGTAAAGTCAAAGCTAGATAATTCCTGTAAATTTTAACACCATCAATCTGATCTTCTAAAATTATACCCCCCATCCCTTCCGGAAGGACAGAACCCTCCACAAGAACTCTAACTCTCCTCTTTCTGCTACTGTTTGTCCATCCACTCTTTTCAAGGAGAGAGTAGTAAGCATCCTTTAAGATTTCTACTTTCGATCTTTCTGGTAAACATAGGGACAGCAGTAGATTCCACTTACCTGAGATTTTCCAAAAGTAACTCTCCACTCTAACTTTGAACTTCCCGTAGCCTACTGACCTTCCACCTCCAAATCCTTCCTCTCCCAAGATTTTTACAGCTTCATCTATATCTACATCGCCTGAGTATAGAAAGTATAACCCAGAATTCTTTTTAAATTTCAACGCATGGATCGTGAAGATTTGAGTTTGTTCGTTTATTCGATGCTTAGCATTTCTCACGATTTCAATCTCATCGTAAAATTTAGAAATGTCACCTTTAGTTATAAAATCTCCATGTTTATTCTCCTTATTTTCATATTCACGCTTTATAACATCAACTGTAGCTTCTTGATTCTTTAATAGCTCCTCTTCTATCCAGCTCTTCTTCTTCCATACTCTCAGTAGCTCTTTGTCATTTTCAATCTCTCTCGGAGGTCTGAGGGGTTTTGGAAAGAAAAGTTTGTCTTCGTAAAATGGAAAGGCGGACGAAAACCTCGGATTACTTCTGCAAAAATCTTTCAGAGCATCCACTCCTTCCAATTCGACTATAACGTTTGCTACTGCTGCAAATATAGTGTCGGATCTGGGAAAATTTCCCTCTACATCTGGTTTAAATTTGAGTGGTGTCTCAAAGTACATTCTGTATATCTTCAGTTTCATCCGATCTTCGCCTCCTTAAGCTCACCCTCGAAAATCTTTATCGGTTCACCACCTTTAACGAAGTAATCCAGTGGAAGAATCTCAATCTTAAGGTTCTCGAATTTAACCTTTCCGTAACCCCTCGTACCACATCCTCCGAGGTAATCTTCCTCAAGCAATTTCATACCCTTTATTATCAATCCTAACCTCTTCTTCAGTAGATCTGGAAGGTTTTCGAGACTTTTAATATCGGTAAGCTTTGCTCCATCCATATCTGCATCAAAGACCCTGTAAACTATTTCCACGTCAAATACAGTTCCAGGCAAAACCCTCTCAGAATCTCTCAGTCCATACTCAACTCTTGAAGTTATTCTATTTATTGCGTTCTCATATTTTATCTCCGTATAACCAGCCTTTCTTGCCTCTTTATCACTTAATTCTTCGTTAATCTTGCAATCTCTAAATATCACCCTCGTTGGTCCTTCATCTAGCTTATACTCTCCAGCTCTACCAAAAACTACACATAAATCACAAGCTTTTACCTTTTTACCAGATTCTCTTTTCTCTTTAGCCCCACATTCGTGTCTTCCAAGCTTTTCGTCTATTGGTAATCCCTCAGCAAGTTCAAGCAAGCTCCTAATCTTTCCTTTTAGTGAAGAGCCGGGAATATATGGTTTTCCGTCAGGTCCCTTTATTACAGGATTGTCGGTAGCTCCAATCGCTATACCACCAATTCCTCCTCCTATATGAAGCCCAGTTAATACCCTCAGATTACAGCTAATCTTAACAAAGCCTAAAAACTTCATAACGACCACCCCTCATATCCCTTTTCCTGTGCCTTGTAATAACGAGCATAAGCGACGACAGCTTCAAGGAAGTTCAGTAACCTTTCTCTTGCAGTTTCAAATTCTTCACTACCAACTGGTCCCCTCTTTCTTACCTCATCAACTAGCTTATCGATGAGATTTACAAGAGTCGTAAGTTCTCTATGTCTCGCCGCTTGATATTTTAGCCTGGGCTTTACCATTGCAAGGTCTGGACTCTTCAAAACGGTTTCGTATATCATCCTAACCTGCCTTTCCTTTTCGTAAACTCGCTTTCCAAATTTCTCTGCCTCCCTTTCAAGTGTTTCTGGATCGTCTAAAATTTTACCAAACTCAATTTTCATGTTTCCACCTCCGAACGGGTTAACAACTCAACCCATCGAAGGGCTACAAGTAAAGGAGAGAAACTGTTAGAAGCAAACGCATCATCCAAAGCTTCGTCAAGTTTTCTTAAGTCTACATCTTTGTATCTTTCCATGAACCTCGCTATAACGTATTTAGACTTCCATTTTCGCCTATATTTACCATTTGAATTCAGGCAATTGAGTAAAGCGAAGATTATCGACCTAGGAAGCTTTTTATTGCTGATATGTTTGAAGAGGAAATTGGTCAGTTCTCGTGTCTCGTTAAGAGCTTTGAATTTTAATTTCTCGCCGAAGAGTGATATTGCAGACTTACCTTCAAGAGTTTTCGCCTCTTCGAGCGATTCAATCGTAGTAAAGTACGATTTATACACTGGAAACTTTTTCCTAACTACCGTAACTGCAGCGGAGATCGTTACATTGGGGTTAGCCGTGAAAATAGCGTACTCTTCTCTTATCTTAACGGCAAGATTGACTATTTGATCCCATGGACCCAATACGAATATATCATCTCCTCCGCTGAAAACAACATACACTTGAGGATCTTTCGCATACTTTTCCTTGGTGAAGAAAGATCCTTTCCTACAGATTTCGCTAACGCAGAAACCAAAGAATATTTCGAGCAATGAGCTTAATGTTGCATATCT
>CAZBFC010000052.1:0-2267 GCA_964491095.1 uncultured archaeon
TGATTACTTTTGAATAGGGAAGTCCAGAGGTTATCAAAAACATTTCCCCTATAGATCCACCATATCTGTTCAGGCTTAAGCTCTACCCTGTACTTTCTCCTGAAAAACGCTTTCCTTAAGCAGTATAATAGCTCGGTACACCCGATAGTTCCAGGTTCTCTTATGATAACTCTATTAGCTACCTCAAAAATGTGGTTAACAATTGGCTGGGGTAAGTCTTTAAACACACTGACCACCCCTCGTGAAAAGAAAATTAAGAAATAACATCTATTTTACATTTACTAATAATTTCCTTGATCTCAATGATCACCCTGCTATTTCCGTTACAGTTGTTATAGATGTTTAGATACTGCTTGAAATGAGTATATTCTTCTCATTTCAAGATTCTTGCAAATTTTCTTAGCATCTTTAAGGAATATTGATCATGTCTCAAATCTTCAGATAGACAATATGGGTGGTATTTGACTAAATGGATATAATTCAAGTCTTAATCCTTATTTAACCTTTAGAGCTATTGGTAGGATAAGATTTGTTTTAAAGAGACAAAATTCTCTGGACTAACTAATAATCAGAATTTTTATAACGGTCTGTCCAATTATACCTTGTGAAAACGATCGTAATCAAAATCGATCCGAACGATCCAGATGAAGACAGGCTTAAAGATGTTGCAAAGATCGCAAGAGACGGTGGCCTGGTAGCGTTTCCAACTGAAACTGTTTACGGTTTGGGAACTAATGCATTCAACGAGCAAGCCGTTCGAAGGCTGTTTGAGGTGAAGCAACGTCCTCCAGACAATCCAGTTTCGGTTCTCGTTTCAGATGTTAAGCAGATCTATCAACTTGCAGAGGTCAACGATGTAGCAAGAAAACTCATTAAAGAATACTTCCCCGGTCCGATAACAGTTGTTCTGAAGAGCAAACCGGATGTTCCAATCATTGTTACCGCAGGAACCGGTAAGGTTGCCGTGAGGATGCCCGACCATAAGATCGCGCTAAAGATCGTTGAACTTGCCAACGTTCCCCTTGCAACACCTTCGGCAAACATATCTGGTAAGCCTTCGCCAACGAAAGCTGAACATGTGATCGAGGACTTCATGGGAAAGATCGATGCGATAGTCGACGGGGGTGAAACCGGAATTGGAATCGAATCAACTGTGATAGACACAACCACAGAGCCTTCGAAGATCCTAAGGTTAGGAGCAATTCCGGCTGAGGAGATAGAAGAGATAATCGGTGATGTGGAGATTTCCGAAGCTCCCAGCATGAAGTATACCCATTACAAGCCGAAGTCAAAGCTTATCGTCGTCTTTGGTGATGATAGGAACACAGTTTTAAAGAAGATTGCAGAACTTGCCAAAGGATATAGACAAAAGGGTATGAGCGTTGGTATTGGATTAAAAAAGCTCGATCGAAGTATTGATGCAGATCTGATGGTGGAGATGGGAGAAGACGTCAAGGAATACGCGAGGAAAGTCTTTGATACCCTTAGAAAATTCGATAAAGTTGATGTCGGAATAGTCGAAGGTATAAGAGGAAGAGGATTGGCTAGAGCAATCATGAACAGGCTCATAAAGGCTTCAGATGAAATAGTAGAACTCGATCGTAAGGGGGAGATCACATGAGAATATGGGGGTTGATAGTTCCAGTTCCAAATTTACCACTTGTATTCTTCATACTGGGAGTGATCTACGGAATCATTCATCCAGGTAGAGAGGACAGAATTGGAATGCTCAAAAAAGCGGTAGGAATAGGAATATTCCTCGGCTTGATATTTGGATTTCTGATTGCGATCTTTCTTCCTGGAATTCTAAGCTTATTTGCCGTGGGAATGAGTGTAGTAGCTTTTATCATACTCGTTCTCACGATAGCTATTCCATTTATAATTGGAACGATATTTGGCGATCTAATCGAGAGTCTGCTCGAGTAGATAGTAATATCTTTTTCCAAAATACTTCTCTGCGAAGTTGCTATCGAGCATCTTTTTGATCTTAAATCCCTTCTCGATACATATATCAACGAGGTCACTTTCAACCGGCAACCAAATGCTGATCTTCTTCTTTCCCATATTCCTTGCAAGTTCAAGTGCCTTATCCAGTAGATCCCTTCGGATATCCAAGCTAAGGCTTGGATGAACGCAGAAGAACCTTATGTATGCTTCATCACCCTTCGGCTTCATGCTGAAGTATGAAAGCAGAAGTCTGCATCTCAAACCCTTTATGAAGCCAAAGGATCTTATAAAATCCTTAACAGGCAATTTTTCACGCTTAA
>CAZBFC010000053.1:0-2074 GCA_964491095.1 uncultured archaeon
TTCATAGACTACTTGGCTCCAGCCACAAAGGCTGGGAAGCCGATAAAGGAGGTGGACACACTCTGGGGTTAGAAACTTCATTGGAAGTTGATTTAGTTATGGGGAAACTTCCAAGATCTTTCCCTCAAACTTTCCCCTTACATATTGTGTTGCTATCCAGTTTGCAATCAGATCCATGACCTTGGGATATTCCCTGAGCCTGTGATGTCCTCCGATCACCTTAACAAAGTACTTTGGCTCTCTTGCAATTTCAAACATGATCTTGCTACTTTCAAATGGGACTACATCGTCATCCGTTCCGTGAACGAATAGGATCGGTTTTCTGATCTCTTCAATCCATCTTCTCGGCTCGAATTCTTCCATATCCCTCTTGAATTTCTCTAAAAATTCATCAAGCTCTCCAATTCCCTTTAAGCTACCTCTAAGCTTTGCGTTCGCATGTGCCTGGATGAGCAGATCTTCTCTGAGCATTTCAAAGCTGCATGGGACCGCAACAAGTGTCAACGTTTTTACATTTTCCAATTGAGCGGAGTAAACCGCTGGCACTCCACCTAAGCTAAAACCAACCAGATGAACTGATTTAAACCTTTCAACCAAATTTATAAGATCTTCGACCCAATTTGAGACGCTGAAAGATCCCTTGCTTAAACCGGTCCCAGAAAAGTCAAAGATCACAGAATTTAAACCTTTTTTAGCGAATAACTCTGCAAGCTTATCGTAACCTTTCGCTACCACGGACGAAGGTTCATATGGCAAACCGTGACAGATTATAACTACATTTTCAGCGTAAACTCGAACGAAGTTTCTTCCAACATTTAAATCGAAATGCATACCTATTGGGAATCGATTCGGGTTTTAAAGGTTACAGTTTAAGTAGATCCAGTAGATAATCACCACTGCAATTTTTTAGCGTGATACCCAGCATTTTAAGCGCGGTCTCGATGAATACGGATTGGTTGGGATTTGAGTTTCCTCTGAAAAATGCCACAACCTCTCCATAGTCGTCCTTTCCATGGACTATGTAATAGCTGGTTGTGGATGATGCATCGACTTTAAATGCTGGCAACTTGACAACCTTAAGTATCGAAATAAACTTCACGAATGCCCTTTCATCGATGAACTTAAACCTTCTAACCCCATTGTCCCTTGGAACTCTTTCTGCGTATCTTATCGCATCTGCAAGCGGCATTTTGAAGGCCCTCTCGATTTCACAATTGTGATGCATATGTGTCGTTGCACTCTGCATATATTACACCTCATCTAAGATACTACTTAAAAATATTTAAAAATTTTTATGATGTAATATGTGTAGGAACATATGTAGGTACTAGGTTGTATACTCCGAATTTATTCTGACGTATTCGTAACTTAGATCGCATCCGAAGGCATAACCCTTCCCGTTTCCAACCTTGAGATCGATCTTAAACACGATCTCACTACTTCTCTTCATAATTTCTCTGGCCCCGTCCTCATTACGCATCGACTTTCCATCTCTTACGAGTTCCACCCTACCAACGCTCTTGCCATCTTTGAATCCTTCGATCGACAGATCAAGGTTTTCGCTCACCTCAACGCCAGAGTATCCCAATGCCGCGATTATCCTACCCCAATTTGGATCATTTCCAAACACAGCGGTCTTTACGAGTAGTGAAGAAGCTACAGCTTTTGCAGCTTTGAAACCTTCTTCATCACTCTTTGCACCCTCAACGATAACTTCTATAAATTTCGTTGCACCTTCTCCATCCTTAGCTATCATCTTTGCAAGATTTATGCACAACTCAGTCAGTTTTTGCTCAAAGATCTTTTTATCAACCTTATTTTTTCCAGTGGCAACGAGTAGAACCATATCGTTTGTCGAGGTGTCACCATCTACAACGGTAACGTTAAACGATTTGTCCACGGCATTTTTCAGCATCTCTTGAAGCTCGTTTGGCTCAAAGTCAGCATCGGTAAATATGAACGCGAGCATCGTGGCCATATTAGGTGCTATCATACCGGCACCCTTCGCAACCCCGGCAATCTTAAACCCATCCGTCTCAATTAAACATTCCTTTGGAAAAGAGTCGGTGGTCAT
>CAZBFC010000054.1:0-2666 GCA_964491095.1 uncultured archaeon
CACCATCTCACAGATCTTAAGATTAAAAACAGCCTGCTCGGGTGTTACGGGGAATTGCTCACCCTTCTCCACACAATCTATAAACGTCTTCAACTCAACCTTTAAAGGTTCAACCTTATTGATCAGAACCTTTTCGATGATATTTTCCTGAACGTACCTCCAACCTTCAATTCCGTACTTCTCCGGTTTTCTGTAGATGAACAATTCCTGAGACATGAAATCACCCTCAACCGTGAAATCCTTCTCCTCGATATGGATACTTCTGATCTTCTTTGCGGCCATCCTGCTTGCTGATAAAGTTACCACAGATTTTTCAAACCTTATTAGCACTGTACTTACATCTTTATTTCCAGCGCTGAACATCTTAAATTCCCTGTTCGGGAACAAGACATGAAAGACTATGTCTATATCGTGGATCATAAGATCCTCAACGACAGAACTATCAGTTATCCTTATCGACGTGGGATTGTGCCTCTTTATATCAACATAGATTGGATCATCGACTATCTCCTTGATCTCACCAACTATGGGGTTAAACCTCTCGATGTGCCCAACACCAACTACCAGATCTCTCTTTTCTTTAAGAATCTCTAGTACTTTCTTTCCCTCCTCAAAAGTTAGTGTTATGGGTTTCTCAACGAGAGTATGGATTTCTTTTTCCAACACCTTCGTCAAAATCTCAAAGTGAAGACTCGTAGGAACACATATGCTCACTGCATCTACCTCTCTGAGAAGCTCGTCGAGCGAGTCACAGACAATGGCATCGAATTTTCTCATGCTTTCTGCTGCATTCCTATCGACATCGTAAACGTATATGTTTTTGACCTTCTTTAGTTCTGAGTAGACTCTCACGTGATTTTTACCCATCTTTCCAACTCCAATAACCCCGACGTTCATGATCCTTCCTCCAAGCTGTTAACCGTTTCCACGATATATTTTAGATCTTGCTCCGTTAATGCTGGATGTACCGGCAGGCTTAAAATGCTATTTGCAACCTCTTCAGCTATAGGGCATCTAACTTCACCGTATCCCAATCTGACGTACAACGGTTGTTTATAAATCGGTGTTGGGTAATGGATCGCGCATCCAATTCCCCTACTTTTAAGATATCTCACAAATTCGTCTCTACTCATCGGAAAGTCCTCAGTGACTCTAACCACGTACTGATGATAGACATGCTTTACGTTCTTAGCTTCGTAGGGCTTAATTAGACCCTCAACTTTCAAATGTTTATTTAGATATCTTGCGTTACTTCTTCTGATCTCGTTTAGCTTATCCAACTTCTCAAGCTGAGCTAAGCCTATGGCAGCTTGGATGTTGGTCATTCTAAAGTTGTATCCGAGCTCAACATGATTGTACTTCGAAACCTCGCCGTGGTTCCTCAATAACCTGCACTTTTCGTCGATACTGTCATCGTTCGTCGTGATCATACCGCCTTCTCCAGTTGTCATGTTCTTCGTCGGGTAGAATGAAAAGCAACCCACGCCAAAGCTCCCAACCTTTCTTCCATCGTATTCCGCCCCATGAGCTTGGGCGGAATCCTCGATGAGAACTAAGTTGTAATCTTCGCAGATCTCCATAATTGCCTTGACGTCAAAAGGATGTCCGAAAATGTGTACTCCTAGTATGGCTTTAGTTTTGTCCGTTATCTTCTCCAAGACATCGTTCGGATCTAAGTTGTACGTTCTTTCGTCTATGTCGGCGAACACCGGCTTTGCTCCTTGATAAAGGATCGAGTTTGCCGTTGCTATAAATGAAAAAGGAGTTGTTATAACCTCATCACCCCGCTTGATCCCGCAAGCTTTCAAAGCTACATCCAAAGCTACCGTTCCGTTACAAACTGCGATTGCATGTCTGCATCCTATGTATTCAGCAAATTTCTCCTCAAATTCCCTAACAACTTCTCCTTGAGCGAGCATGCCAGATTTCAAAACATCGATCACTCTCCGAATCTCCTCTTCACCTATGATCGGTTTCGCTATCGGTATCATTCTTTGCACCTCCTTATTCTAAATAGAACTGTTCCTCCGCTCGTAAAAGGCTTTCCTGGATCTGGACATTGAATGTACGCATTGCACTCGTCACCGATACCGAGGGATTTTGGAGATATACCATGAGCAATGGCGTAGAGTATGTTCTGCATAGCTGATAACGCATGTATACATATTTTGGTATTCGAAGGTTCAATGTAAAACCCGTTAAAGATGAATGAATCTCCAGGCTTGTATCCTGCAGCACAGTAGCCTTTTACTTCCATAACTTCTACAACTAACTTCATAATGTGGAGAATTTAAGAAGTGTAGTTCTAAAACTTTCGGTTAGTTTTATCATCCAAGTTTACCAGCTATAGGCAATGTTGATAGCTGTAGAAGGGATCGATGGCTCTGGAAAAACTACGATAGTAAGGTTCCTTGAGCAGGAACTCAAGAAAAGGGGATACGATGTCGCAACTTTTAAAGAGCCTACGGGTAGTGAGTGGGGAAAGAAGATCAGACAAGCCTTCAGAGATAGATCTCTCAAGCCTGAAGATGAACTTGAGTTATTTTTGAAGGATAGAGAGTGGAACGTTAAGCACAACATTCTTCCAGCGCTCAAAGCTGGTAAGATAGTGATAATGGATCGATACTATTACTCAACGATCGCCTATCAAGGGGCTTTGGGAATAG
>CAZBFC010000055.1:0-4464 GCA_964491095.1 uncultured archaeon
TAAGAGTTTAGCGAATGTTCTTGACAAGGAGACTTGGAAGAGAATAAGGAGGAGAGAACTTAAGAGGGCTGGATACAAGTGCGAGATTTGTGGGTATCGTGGGAAGGGCTTGCACTGTCACGAGATATGGGAGTACGATGATGATAGAAAGGTGCAGAAGCTTGTGGGCTATAAGATATTGTGCGAGAGATGTCATCTAGCTCATCATCTGGGATTTGCGGCAGTTTCCGGTAGACTTGAAGAAACTGTGAAGTGGATCTCAAAGATAACTGGGATGAAAGAGAGCGAAGTATGGAGGTTAGTCGATGAGGCTTTTGAGGAATGGGAAAAACGATCAAAGTACACCTGGAAGATCGACTACTCCTACGAACCACTTCTACAGGGTAGGACACTCACAAAGAAGAGCTCAAAAGAGCAAAGTACGCTGAATGATTTCATATAAATGCTTAGAATCTGAAGAGATAGGACTTCTGAGGATTCATAAATCCGCACAGCTTCATTATGATCTCCTTCTCATCTTCGGAGCAAGAGTTCATCAGTTCTTTCTCAAGCAGATCCCTTAAGAATGCCAAAACCCTGTGTTCATTCCTCACGATCTCGTCGATCCAATCTATCACAGCCGGGAAGCCTGTGTCTGTGCTCATCCATGCCAGAGCCTTAACGATCTCATCGACGCCGATCCCAGCCAAATCGAGGATCTCAACCTTCGAATCTCCTTAAGTATTCCTTGGCTCTGTCCTTATGTGCAATTTTCAGGTAATTGGGAAGGAAATCTCCGAACTTGCCAAGGCTAACGTATTCGCCGTTCTTCAGAATTACACTTGCCAAAAGCTTGTCATTTGCTGGGGTTTCCCTTCCAAGGATGTAGGAGAGATATTTCGATCTGGCACGCTTTACGATGCCAACCAAAGATACACCTTTCTTCTTAGCCAAACTGATGAGAGATCGCATCGAACCAACTGCTGACTTGGAAAATTTCTCAAATCTAAAAGCTGCATTAGTCATCGCTGAGAACTTTGGAAAAACTTATGTAAGGGTCATCTCAAGATTCAGGAGCTGTTTAACTATAGATCTAGCTTTAATATTTTTTGAAATTATTTAAGTTTTGAATTTTAATACGACTTGATAAGCTTTGTCAAGAATACTTGACAAATAGTAACGTTTTAATAACATAATGTAAAGTTTTCATTACTTGAGTGCGTGGGTGATGCGGGATGAGATCGTATCTCATTGGGGTTGTGTTCATCTTAATCTGTGCCTGCGGCTGTATTCAAAAAGGAGGCTTAATGCCAGTAGAGCAAACGCCCACAAGTACACCTTCCCACAATTTATTAAACCTAGAACACGAGATCTTGAGCTGTAGGTTTACCACCGATGACATCTTTTCAAAGGAAATCGATAACGTGTCCTCTGTATTGCTCTACTACTACGTAGTGATAAACTCCGCTGAGTTCACGGGTGAAGAGCCCAGATTGAGTGTTTACTCTAAGGCTTACGATGGTAAGGACTTCTGGAGCGGTAGGAAGTTCCAATTGAACCTGAAAAGGGTGAGTCTACCGTACACTCTAGTGGGAGACTGGATATACGTTACAGGTTCGGCAAAATACATCGTTAACTTAACCGTTTCCGGTGCTAAGGTTTCGGGAGAGCTGTTTATCGTTAAACTCCATCCCCCAAAGGTAGGCTACGGAAGGTATCTGGTAAAGGGTAACAGAGGGATCTGCGCGTTCAAGATACCCAACAATGAAAGTAACCTAATTCTTCTGGAGAAAAGACCAAGGGGTGGATCGATAGAGGTGCTACAGCCCTCAAAAGAATTCTCATCGTGCTTCATCGGAAGCTACAGCCACAGGTGGTGGACTCCTACGGGTTTGGTCTCAGAGCTTGGCACGGTTGTTGTTCCCTCGTACACAGTCTTTTGGGGAGGACATAGGATAGGCAACGAAATCGTCCAGGGAGGTTGGATAAAACAGGTATTTACCGATGGTGAGTTGCTGGTTGTAATAAAGACTCCTGAAGAGGAATTTTCACTTAATGTGGAGGAGATAGAGAACTTGGGTTCGCCGAAGACCGCTCCAATGTTAAACTTCGGTGAGTCCATAGCTTTGCCCATAGCCAACAACGTTGAAGGACTATTCTTAAAGGTTGACGTTCCCAAACCTCGATCGGCGGTGATGCTAGAGCTCTCTTTGGGTGAGCACGATCAGATGTGGATCGGTGCCAGCTTGATCAGGAATGGCTGTCCTATCGGTGGTTCGATGCCCATCCCACCCATCGCTCATTCAAACTCGGCGTCAAATGTAGTTTCAACGGTAGGTCTGGAGATCGTACCCAAGAACGCCAAAAGGGTTCTGATCGTTCTTCCGGTGAAGGATCCGGGATCTTACGTTCTGAGTCTCAGTTACAACGTACCTAACTGCACAAACCTAACGCTTAGGTTAGCTGGTATAGAGGCTGTGGATCTGAGCGATTTTGAGTACGATGAGAACTGGAAGGTTTGGAGGGGTAGAGTATGGGTAAAAAGTTGAGTTTGGTCATCTTAGCTCTGGCGATCTTGGGCGGAGTTTACATGTTTATCTTTGTGCTGTACTCGGTATCTGTATTCATCTACCCGAACACCTTGGAGTTCGACATATACAACAAAGACACCGACACCCACAACGTCACCGTTGAAATATTCAGTGGCGGTAGGAAGGTGTTCGAGGGGAGCTACATAATAAAGCCTGAATTATCGGTGTATAAGAATACCCGTTTGCAGTGGGGTGAGTATTTAATCAAAATCAGCTTAGACGGAAAGGTTTACAAATACAAGGCTAAAGTTAAGCCGGGTTACAGGTTGTTAGCGGGCGGTTTCACACTCATCGCATTTGACATAAAGAACTCCAACCTGAGCGTACATATCATAAGTGAGGGCCCTCCGTACGTAGAGGTTGCCGAGTTCGTTGGTGAGGGCTCGATCTTCAAAAAGAAGTTCCTGTTCTTGGAAGTATACGGAGTTTCTTCGTTTCTTAAGTCTGTAAAGGGCCAGCCAACTTACCATTTCGACGAAGAAAAGAAGGTGATCTATCTGAATTCAACTCTTAGGAGGGATATTAAATTGAATGAAAGTCTGAAGGCGATAGTGGGCGTGGGAATAAAGAGGTGTCCATCATGCTCTGCCATCTCTTCCCATCTCGAACCGATTTACAGCCTACCCTACACCATCGAGATCGATGGGGTGGGAAAGATAGAGATACTGGATATCAACGAGTACGGTACGGTTACGGTTCGATTTGACGATCAAATCGAACGTATTTACGTGAATGGAAGATGGATTGAAGAGACCAAAAAGCGTAGTTGGTTGATAGATGTGATCAATCACGGGTTCTTAGATAAGGATGAGAAGACGTTAAGGCACCTTAAACGGTTTTGAAACTTCGGAGTACGTGTGGTAGAAAATTTTTTTAATTTTAATAATTTTATTATAATCTAATTTAAAGTAAAGCTTATATAACATAATGTAAAGAATGTTTAACATGGATGAAACGGCTGTTAAGAGATTGCACATGATTATCACTGGCATAGTAGGCGGAATCATAGGACTCTCGATCGCTCAGGGAAACTATCTGATACCGGTGATTGCAGTGATAATCGGATTGGCAATAGCTCACGTCATCAGAAGCAAAGCTAGGGAGAAAGGAGTTGTGCTAGAGGATGAGAGGATAGAGCTAATAGCCAGCAAAGCTTCAGATAGAACGTTCCGAACGGTTACGATAGTTTTGGCGGTCGTTGGTTTCGCTCTAAAAGCGTTGAACAATCCTATGGGTGACATCCTGCTGTACGTTGGTTGCTCGATGTTGTTGGTGTACCTAGCGTTTTACCATTACTACGCTTGGAAGTTTGGTGGAGTATGAAGAACAGGCTTAAGGTTTACAGGGCTATGTACAATCTAACTCAAGAAGAACTTGCTAAAAGGCTTGGAGTTTCAAGACAGACGATAATAGCAATCGAAAAGGGTAAATACGATCCATCTCTCAGATTGGCCTTTAAAATCGCTAGATTCTTTGGAGTCAAAATCGAAGACATATTCATCTACGATGAGGAAGAAGATAAAAAAAGTTAAATATTTTTATATTAATTAATATAAAAAATAATATAAAATTTCTCGAAGAGGCAGCTGGACGTTTTTGTCAAGATACCTAAAGAAAATACACAAAGTTTAACGTTTTCATACGAGCACATCAATCCCTGTATAGATTAAAGCTGGCGTGTTTTCTTGCTATCTACCGTTGAGATTTCAAATAATCTTTTATTCCATCGGAACCCTCCGTTTTGCAGAAGGTCGCAAGGTCTTGTATTTTTTCATGGTGGATATATCTATACAGCGTAATTTATATCGAACACGGTAGCAATCCTCAAGGCAAATGTTAAGAGATGTTTAAAGAGTGCCCCCGCCGGGAATCGAACCCGGGTCGGAGGTTCCGG
>CAZBFC010000056.1:0-1664 GCA_964491095.1 uncultured archaeon
TTCTATTCATATTTTGCCATTTAATGCAAATAACAATCAATTAGGCATACTAATTTTTGCTACTGCTTCTATCAAAAATATCATCAATGAAGAAGATTTTGTAAATATTAGGCGGATGGACAGGAGACTATCGTTAACCGAAAAATGACTAATAAAAAATTATCATAAAAGTTTAATTTAAATTTCAATAACTTCACCGATCTCAACTATTCTGCAGTTGATACCCTCCTTATCAAGCCTCTCCTTTAATCCCTCAGCATTCTTTTTCTTTTCGGGTTTTTCTGGGTTATAATGGATCGGAATTACCAATTCAGGCTTCAACCTTTTCATCTCGGATACGTAATCGTCGTAAAAGTCTGGGAAGCATGCTGTAAATACGACCTTTGGATTTTCGACATCTGGAAACTTTGCCGAATCACCTGTATGCAAAACTCCGTTGTAGAAGTAGCTAACAGACTCAACAGCTTTCCAGCACCAGCTTTCTAATATCCTTATTCCTTCGATTTCCATTCCAGGCTTAGCTTCAATTCCCTCAAGCTTGAACTCTCTCAAAACGAACGAAGGAGCCACTAGCTTTTCGTAATCGAGTTTCTTAAGCTTCTCAACATCGATGTGATCTGAATGCTCATGCGTAACTAAGACGTAATCTATCTTACCTTCCGGCTCAAGAACGTAGTTTGGATCGATTACGATGTGCTTCTCAGCAAAGATCTCAACGCATGAATTTCCAAGCCATCTCAGCTTCATATAGGATAAGTTTTAGTCCTTTAAGATATCTTTTACGGAATGCCAATGAAATATTTCCCCATGGTAAATCGGCCGAGCGATTTGATGAATAAAGATAGTCAAGCCTCAAAAATTTCCAACGCTTTGTTAGCCGAAGTTTCATCGTAGATAACCAATGCCACCTCCTCAACACTTTCAGCTGTCTTTGCAAACTCTTTAACAACCTCTATGAATGTCTTAACGACCTCTTCGAGTGGGCAGCCGTATATTCCAGCACTTATAGCTGGAAAAGCTATCGATTTTAGCTTAAGCTCCTCAGCCTTTTTTAAAGGGCCCATCAGGGCATTCTTAAGTTTTTCCTTGAACTCATCGTTCCAAACACCATTGCATATCGGTCCGACAGTATGAATCACAAACCTTATCCCGTACCTTTCCAGAGCCAAAGCGGGAGTAACCACAACCTCCCCATGTTCAATATAATCTCTCCCGATCTGTTTTCTCATTTCCTCCTTACTCAAACGTGTGTATTCTTCTGGATTGCCATCCGTTGCTGCTTTTGCAATTGCCAAAGCAACTCCTCCACCATGCTCCAGATATCTGTTCGCAGCATTTACGATAGCATCAGCCGAATATTTTGTGATGTCTCCCTGAACCAGCTTGAGGGAGATACCATCCAATTTAAGCTCCTTTAGAGTTTTCATATTTGAAATTATAACTTTTAACGATTAAATTTGTTACGTTGGAGTCAAATTTAATTACAGCTTGATTTCTACTTCCATTGGGGCCCCCGTGGGGTAGTGGACATCCTGGAGGTCTCCGGAACCTCCGACCCGGGTTCGATTCCCGGCGGGGGCACTCTTTAAACTTCTCTCGTTACCGTGTTCGATAATAAATTACGCTGTATAAACGTATCCACCATGAAAAAATACAAGACCTTG
>CAZBFC010000057.1:0-1958 GCA_964491095.1 uncultured archaeon
ATGATAACCGTTATGGCGAACTTTAGATCCGTAGTTAAATTTCGGTATAAATTTAAAAATTTTGTTACCGATGTTGCATCGATGTGGAGGAGGTGGAGACACGTAACCAAACTCGATCCAGATAGACCAAACCCGCCGGAACTGATTAAAGCTGTGGTTGAAAGTGGGACAGATGCTATTATGATCTCTGGAACCCAAAACGTGACACTTGAGAAGGCCAAAACCCTACTGAACGAAGTTAGGGATTTTGGGTTGCCAACCGTCGTTGAACCTTCAGATCCTTCTAACGTCATATACGATGCAGACTACCTGTTTGTTCCCACCGTTTTGAATTCAGCCGATGGGGAATGGATTACCGGAAAGCATGCGAAGTGGGTTGAATTGAACTTCGATAGACTTAAGGAATTCTGTGAAATCATCGACAAAACAGTATTTGAAGGATACATAGTTCTAAATCCAAACTCAGCTGTCGGAAGGGTTACGAAAGCTAAGACAGATCTGACCCCAAGGCAAGCTGCAAGCTATGCGATAGTCGGTGAGAGGATATACAAACTACCAGCCATATACATCGAATACAGCGGAACGTTCGGCGATCCCAAAATTGTTAAAGCCGTTAAGGAAGTTTTGGATAAAGCCGTGTTGATATACGGCGGAGGAATAGACAACAGAGAGAAGGCAATGACGATGCTGAAGTACGCCGATATGATAGTCGTAGGAAACGTTCTATACGAAAAGGGAATAGAGCAGTTCTTGGAAACTATTCCATGAAGGCGATCTGGGATCTTCTTAGGCTTGAGCACGGATTCATGTACGCTTTGGGAGTTGTAGTTGGGATCATCGTTTCTGTTGGCTTAAACTTCAACTTAAAGGACGTTTTTTTTGGATGTCTGACGGCCATATTCTGTCAGGCCTCAGCGTTCGCTTTGAACGATTACTTCGATTACGAGGTAGATTTGGCGAATAGACGATTTGACCGCCCTTTAGTTAGGGGTGATTTGAGTAGAAGGTCCGCCCTGCTGATAGGAGTGGCTTTAGCACCTTTGGGATTTTTATCAGCCTACGCCATATCGATCAACGCCCTTCTGCTGGCTTTAGCGATAACATCATTGGGATACCTGTACAATGCGAAGTTGAAGGAGTTTGGAATCGTCGGTAATGTATACATAGCATTCTCGATGTGTGCTCCTTTTATATTCGGTAGTGTGGTTGCATCCAATACGATAACACCACAGATTACAGTACTTTCGATCATAGCTTTCCTTTCTGGAGTTGCGAGGGAGATCATGAAGGGAATCGAAGATGTTAAGGGCGATGCGATAAGAGGCGTTAAGACAGTTGCAAGGATCAAAGGAGTTAAATTCGCTTCAAAAATTTCAGCATCGCTTTTTATAACCGCCGTAGCTTTAAGCTTCGTTCCGTTTTTATATTTGGAAGGATACAGGTTAGATCTCAAATACCTGATTCCCGTAATCGTTACGGATATCATGCTCGTTAAAATTTCATTTGAACTCGTCAAGAAGCATGAGCCCGAGGATATCAAAAGGTACAGAAAGCAGACACTCATAGCGTTACTGTTCGGTTTGGTTGGATTTCTGCTTGGGGCAATTTAATAATTATAAGGATAAATCACGCGGAACATTCCCGTTGTTTTAGTTGATAATTAACACGAAGATCATCCTGAGAAGGGTATTCCTGGCATTTTGTAAACGTTAAATACTGAAAATTCAAACAATCGAGCATGATTTTAAGGGAGGAAGAATTTAGGAGGGAAGCTATAAGGATTTCAGCTTATCTTATGGCCATCTCTGCAAGAACTGCCCCAAAATCCAAAGGTGAGGATGGCATCGAGATAATCTACGTAGACGGAGAGGATAAAGACAGAATTGCGGAAAAGATGATAGAACTCGAGAAGGAGAAAGGAAAAGGCTGGAAAAGGGATGGAGAAAGCGTAAAGAGGG
>CAZBFC010000058.1:0-5599 GCA_964491095.1 uncultured archaeon
TTCGCCCTGGTCTTCCACCTTCCAACTTCAACGTGCGCTAAGCAATGGTTTACTCCAACCAAATGCTTGTTGAGCTTTAAAGCCAAAACCCTCGCAACCGTGGCAACCACTCTTAAGCAAGGTCCCATTCCCGGCCCTTGGGAGAAGGCTATCACGTCGATCTCATCAGGCTTGACCTTCTCAAATACCCTCCTTATGAGTTCCCCTATCTTCTCGGAATGATGCTGGGATGCCTCCCTTGGATGGATGCCCCCCTCCTTTGGAATGTATGGGTCGCTCTCCATCACTATTACGTCGTTTTCATCAACTACCGCTACACTCAAGCTCCAAGCCGTTCCTTCAATTCCGAGCGCCTTCATCTCAAAATCTGGCTAACCCTGCCTCTTGAACTCGGTGTAACCACACTTGCCGCACGTCCTTCTGTCGGGATGTTCAGCCAGGAAAACTCCTTCACCGCATCTCGGACAGAACTTCCTCTTCCTTATAACCTTATCACCTTTGATCTCGTAATACTTAGAAACACACTCGGCACCCTTCGCCATTCAAACCACCTCACTCCTCACCTTCACTACCACCTTCACCCTCTTCTTCCTTCTGCTCACCGAAGTTTCTCCTTATGATGTGATCCTCCTCTATATCCATCAGATCCTCACGTGTATCGTAAATCTTTGCATAGCACTTTGCCTCCTGTTTTCCGAATTCGGGCTTTATGTAATCGATTACAATCCTATCAAGCTCAGCGTTAAACAGTCCTGCAATCTTCTCCCTTACCGCCTGCCTTGTTGGGGTTGCTCCTTCTCCCCAGTAGACTATTCTGAGATGTAGCTCCCTCCTTTTGAGCAGCGGATTGTATCTGTCCTTTTCAACCAATATCTCCATCAGACCACCTCCTAAGCTTATCAAGCGTCTCACCACCTAAAACCTCCATTTTTTTAACGAGATCGAATATCTCAAACTTCTTCTCCCGGCTTACGGCTATAGCCACGACTCCTCTCTTCGGTTGTCCATAAACGATTAAAGAGTCTTTTGGAAGCATGATGGCAAGTGGCATAACGGCTAAGTCCTCCTCACCATCAACGAAAACTCTAACTCTATACCCAGATTTTGCAAATTCAATCGCTTTGAAAAGTTTTTCAACCAAATCCTCTGTAATATGACCAGCCGGATTTTTAGCCTTAATGGAAGTATAATTTAGGGTCATCTGGTCTATCTCAGCTTTAATACTACTATTTAGGGATTTTCTGATGCTTTTACCATCAATTACAATGATATCTGGCTTAAATTTGGATTTGAGAGTATAGTAAGTTACGATATCACCAACGCAAGCCAAAATGACAAAATTTGTTTCTGATAGGGCGCTCTTTATAGGTTCGACCCCCTCTCCCTCATAAAGTTTCCCCTGAGGCTCTGCTAGAATTTTTCTCAGTTCTTCTGTCAGCTTCAGCATATCAGCCCACTTTCAATGCGTATTTTCCTGGAACCTTTATCCCCAATTTTTTTGCGATCTCACTCTTCTCGGGATCTATTATCACCACGTATCCGTACCACTCCTTCGTTAAATCCGTACTTCCGCAGTTTTTGCAGACGTCGGTATCGATGTTTATGAACCTACACTTTCTACAGGCCAGTTCCGTCATAACATTCACCTATGCTCCTCAAGCTTCTTAATCTCTTCATCAATCCACTTCAAGTTTCCGAGCCAGGGTTGTCTCATCGTCAGACCTATTTTACTCTTGGCTGGCTCCCTCTCCTTTAAGCTTAAAGCTACGATTCTTGCCCTGACAAGATCCCCCTCCTCAATTGTTTTTTTGGTTTCTTTACCGATCAGGCGTTTGTTCTTCTCATCGTACACTATGTAGTCGTCCATTATCTGACTCCTATGAAGTAAAGCATCAAAAGGCCCTATGGAAACGAACGCTCCAAATTCCACGACCTCCACAACTTCACCTTCGATTACCTCCTGAAGCATGGGCTTGAAGCCTATGGCCGTGAATTCTACATCAAAGTAGACTGCCCCATCTCCCTCGATGATCTTTCCCTCTCCAATGCTATCTATACTTTCAATCCCGATGATCATACCGTATTCCCTGTCAAGCCTACCCTCAAACTGCTCCCAGAGGAGATCCCTAATTACCTCCTCAATGTCCTCTCCAAGCTTTGTTGGTGGAACTCTGACCGTATCCCTAATCTTTAATCGAACATACATGAGCATCACCGAAAGTAAAAATTGCAAAAAGCTGAGACAATATAAATTTAACTCAGCTTTTAAATTTTTTTAAATAAGCGCGAAGAATTAATTGGTATGATGTTTTAAGCTGATCTGTCATATCGCTAGCACTGAACAAAGCCACGTAATTTTGAACAGCAGAGAGATTAAAAATGACACAAAATATTCTATCGAGGAGTAACATCAAAATTTTTTGATTTTATATTTAACAATATAAAAATGATCAGCTAGATGTGATAATGTTAATACCGGCATTGGCTAAGCTTTTCTAATGAAGGTTTGGAGGTTCATAGGATTTGACGACAGCTTTAGAGATGGAGTTGCTTATATCGTCGGATGTATAACTGCCGGAACCTACGTTGAGGGATTCTTAATCGATCAAATCGAGATCGACGGCTTTGACGTAACCGACAAGATCATCAAGCTTGTGAATTCGTCCAAATTCAAGATTCAGCTTAAATGCATCTTTTTGGATGGGATAACCTTCGCCGGCTTTAACGTAGCAGATATTGCAGAGATCAATGAGAAAACCGGGATTCCGGTGATAGTAGTGATGCGTAAAATGCCGAATTTTGAAGAGATAGAGAGGGCTTTGAAAAATCTCGATAGGTCTGAGGAGAGGCTAAATACGATCAAAAAGGCAGGAGACATTCATAGGCTTGAAGGTCTATTCGTTCAGATGATGGGCTGTAGCTTGGATGAAGCGAAGATTTTTCTGAGAGCTTCAAGGCTCAAAGGAAAGGTTCCAGAAGCTTTAAGAATCGCACATCTTGTAGCTTCGGCTTTAATTCATGGAGAATCTAAGAGGAGATGATCACTCATCCCAGAACAACCTTCCCTGCCTTGCCCTTATCACCGCCTTATCTTCGACCTTTAAGCTCCTCCACTTTATCCACTCCCTCGGTGCATCTTTGCTCATCCCACCATGCTTCGTCAATCTGTCCCTAACCCTGATCAGCACTGGGGCATTTATCGAAACTCCCGCCACAAGCGCCTGCCCCTTAGTTAAGCCTGGTAACTCCTCGATCATATCCCTCCCTATGCTCTCTATGCTGTTCTTTATGTTCTCCTGATCGGCCGGGTTTACGATTCTCATAATTACCTGAGTCATGCACTGGCTCAGTATGTCCGAATCTATCTTCGAAGGTCTTTGACTTATCAGACACACACCGATTCCAAATTTCCTACCCTCCGCAAGTATCGTCTTGAGAACCCCGTAGCTTCTCGAATCCTTAGAGGCAAATCTATGAGCCTCCTCGATTATGATAAATACCGGGTACTCCAACTTCTCCCCTTCCCTTCCTTTCTCGTAGTTTATCCTCGCATTCAGGATCTTCTTAAGTAGAACGCAGGCTAAGATCTGCTGCTCTATCTCCTCCATATCCGTAAGCTGTAATATGCTGGCCTGTCCCGGCCTTAAGAGTTCTTTAAGCTCTATGTGCTCGTAATCGTCAAGAACGCTCATGTTTTGGATGTACCTCCTTATCCTCCAGATCAATCCAAAGGCTGTTGACCTTAAATCACTTCTCTCACTCGCGATCTCCTCAAGCTTTTCTATCAGATCCTCACTGGTCCACTTCCTTCCAACCAGATCCTTGTAGACCTCATTCAGCAGAGCCTCCATCTTATCCGTAAGTCTGGGCAAAAGCGTTATCAGCTCATCGTAATCCAATTCGCAGACCCTTATCTTTATCTCCCCCTTCTCGAAGATCCTTACCCTTGGGCAGTAACCATCCTGCCTGAACTCCTCAAGCCCCTCGATCTCCTTGAGTGTATGGTATTCTCCGTGAGGATCCAAAATCAGCAAAGCGGCTGAATTGTAAGGCTTGAGGAGTTCCTCAGCAATTACTCCGGCCAAGTAGCTCTTACCACTGCCGGTCGATGCCAGTATGCACATGTGTTCGCTCGTAACCAAAGCTGCATCGAGCACAACTGGCACATCCTCATCCCTGTTCAGTAGGTAGCCTATATGTAAGGATCCTATTTCGCCAGGCTTCTTCTTCATCAAAACCTCCTGAATAGTTTCAGCTTCTGCCAGATATATGGGCTGGCCGGGCTTTGGAGGTATTCGAGGGTTTACAAATCCCAACCTCTTATCGTAATAGCCCATTATCGAGGCTTTAACCTCAAACAGCTCGAACTCCTTGGCATTTATTCCTAAAGCCCTTACGATCCTCTCAGGACTTACAGTGGGTTTCGAAAGATAGATATCGGGATAAAGACGTAGGGGATATCTCTTGATGACCCTACATATCACCTTCTTGTCATCTAAAACGTAATAAACGAATTCCCCGCTCTTCAGCTTGGTTTTGTCTGGAGTGATGAATTTGAACTCAAGTGGAGAATCTGCTGGCCCCTTAACCAGACCTATGGGAGTTGGCATCCAATGCTATATCTACCTATGTTTTTTAACGCTTTTGAATGACTTGAGAATATGGAGGTTGAAGTCAAGTTCAAAGCGGACAAAGATATCGAGGACAGGATTAGATCAATGGCAGAATTAGTGTGCGAGAAGGAGGAGATCGATCTGTACTTTAACTCCCCGGTTAGAGATTTCAGAAAGAGCGATGAGGCCTTGAGAATTAGAAAGGATTCTGAAGGAGTTAAGATAACTTACAAGGGCCCAAAGATCGACCCAGAAACTAAAACGAGAGAGGAGATCGAGATCAGGGTGGATAATTATGAAAAAGCCGTTGAATTACTTAAGAGGTTGGGATTTGTTCCGGTTAGAGAGGTGGCAAAGAGGAGGAGAATTTACAGGCTTGAGAATGTGACGATATGCTTCGATGAGGTTAAGGAACTTGGTATGTTCGTAGAGATCGAGATAAAGTCGGAAGATTTAGAATCCGCAAAACGCAAGATCTTCGAAATAGCTAGACAATTGGGGTTCGATCCGGCAAAATCGATAAGGAAGTCTTATCTTGAGTTGCTTGAAGATTCAGATAAAGAGATAAATCGTGGTGCACGAAATTAAAAAAGGTTAGATGTTGCTGTATGGTGGAAGGAAGGTAAGCTTTAACTAGGGCCGCTTTTTTTGAGGATTTAATTCAATCGATGTACTTCGATTTCAAAAGCTTGACGTTGACAATCAATCCAACGAATAGATTGGTATAGTAGGTTATAAATCTCCAGATTGCTACGAGAATACCCAAAACCGATTGAGGAACGAATTTCGAATATAGATAAACCATACCCGCCTCCGCTATCCCACTGCTACCCGGTGTGAGGGGAACCAAGGATACTATGACCAGTATGAACTGTGCCGTGATCGAAAGTAAAAAGGCGGGATCCTGATTCAAAGCTAAAAGAACAGCCGATGGCACTAAAAATTCTGGAAACCATATTAAAGCCGTGTAAATCAAAGATAAAGCG
>CAZBFC010000059.1:0-3193 GCA_964491095.1 uncultured archaeon
GAGGGTAACTTCAAATCAATAACCCTTTTTCTTGGTTGTTCATACTGGTTTTACGATGGCCAGTTTTTTAACCCTAAATCGACTGCAGGATGCCGTATCGATTAAAATTTTAATTTAATTTCTACATTTTAACATTTTTTATTTCTACACCATCAATCGATGGCAATATATACATCCGATGTGATCTTGCTCCATGTTCGAACTCTCAGAGAGGCTGAGAAAGCTTCCACCCTACCTCTTCGCTGAAATCGACGAAATGAAGAGGCAGAAAGAAAAGGAAGGTGTTAAGGTTATAGATTTTGGTGTAGGTGACCCAGACATCCCAACACCACGGCACATCGTTGAAGCTATGCAAAAAGCCGTGGAAAAGCCCGAAAATCACAGATATCCAAGTTATGAAGGAATGCTTTCGTTCAGACAGGCAGTTGCAGAGTTTTATAGAAGGAGAAAGGGTGTCAAATTGGATCCAGAGAAGGAAGTGATATCTCTCATCGGTTCCAAGGAGGGAATAGCACATCTCCCACTGGCATTCGTTAATGACGGAGATTATGTGCTCGTTCCCGATCCGGGATATCCAGTTTACTTTGCCTCAACACTGCTTGCCGATGGTGTTCCCTACAGAATTCCACTTAAGAAGGAAAACGGTTTTCTACCGGACTTCGATGAGATTCCGAGCGATATCGCAAGAAAGGCTAAGATACTCTTCCTAAACTATCCAAACAATCCAACGACTGCTGTAGCTGAAAAGGAATTCATAAAATCTGCTATAGACTTTTGCAAGGATTATGGAATAATTCTAGCCCACGATTTCGCTTACGGAGAAATTACGTTCGATGGTTATAGGGCAAAGAGCTTTCTGGAAGTAGACGATGCCTTTGAAGTTTGTATAGAGTTCAACTCTCTATCGAAGACGTACAACATGACTGGATGGCGAATAGGATTTGCAGTCGGTAATCCAGATATTCTAAAGGGATTGCTGAAGGTCAAGACGAACGTTGACAGTGGAGTATTTCAAGCTGTGCAGGAGGCAGCCATTGCTGCTTTGACTGGAAGTGATAAATGTATCGAGGAGAACTGTAAGATCTACCAAGAGAGAAGAGATGTTCTGGTTAAGGGTTTAAAGGAAATAGGTTTAAACGTTGAGAAGCCTAAGGCAACGTTTTACGTATGGTGTGAGGTACCCGAAGGCTACACGAGCATAGAATTCACGAAGAAACTTCTGAACGATGCTGGAATACTCGTTACTCCTGGCGTAGGATTTGGTGAATACGGTGAGGGTTTTGTTAGATTTGCTCTAACGAGAGACGTTAAAGTTATAGAGGAGGCAATTGAGAGGATCAAGAATATAGATCTTTAAATTTTTATGAGAAATGATTAAAAACTCAACGTAAACTTAATCTTATGTTCATATTCGTCTACATAACGTGCCAAGATCTGGATGAAGCTAGAAAGATCGCACGACATCTACTTGAAAAGAAGCTCATCGCTTGTGCAAACATATTCCCTGTGAGATCTCTTTTCTGGTGGGAGGGAAAGATCGAGGAGTGCAACGAATTCGTGATGATCGTAAAAACTAAAGCTGAAAAGTTTAAAGAGCTTAGAGAAGAGGTCAAGAAGATTCATAGCTATTCTGTTCCCTGCATATGTTCATTCGTCGTTGAAGAAGGAAACAGAGAATTTCTAGATTGGATAGACAAAACGGTTGAACATGAAGGGTAAGACGGCAACATACGGCGATAGGAGAGAGGTCATATACAGCAGGGAACACTGGAAACTACTAAAGCAGAAGAGAAAGAGAGCTGAAGAGGTTATGCAGAGACTCGATGAATTTGGATTGGAGCCTATCCTATATGGTTCAGTGGCAAGAGGAGACGTCAACAAGGACAGCGATGTGGACATCTTCATCCCCCTTCAGATCCCTTCATACAAGATCGAGCTTGCGTTGGATGAATTTGAAATTTTGGAGAAGAGGATAGTTCAGGCAACACCAAACTACGCTATAAAAGGTGAATTCGTGCTCGATGAAAACACAACCGTCAGTTTCCCACTTGTTAAGATGAAAGAAAGAGAACTGGATTTTTACAGATTCGGAGGAGCCATAAACTTCAAGGAGCTATTGGAAGATAAGAGAGTGGCTGGAGTAGATAAGAGGTTGGTTTTGATAATGCCAACGGATGTGGGGCACGTGGAGATTCCGATAGATGAGATGCAATCGGCAGAGGTTGCAAAGATTTTGGGCGTTTGTGTGGAAATTGTGGAGGAAAGAAAGAGAGTCTTAGAGAGGAGAAGGGAGGTTGGAAGAACAGGTGTTTTCCTACTTGAGAGTATACCACTCGAATCGAACTTTGAAACGATCTTAAAGATAATTGCAGAAAGGAACCCTGCCGTTAGGAAGAGATTTCTGCAAGATTAAGCCGTTGTCTTACTTACGAATCTCCACGTGTAGGTTGCGATGTACATGAACGGTGTGTCCATCAAAGCGATTGAAACCTTAATTAGGTACTGCCAGATGATCATACCTAGCAGGACGTCGTTCGGAACGACTCCATAGAACGCGAGCGTTATGAATGTGCAAGTATCTATGGCCTGAGAAACAATCGTTGATGCGTTATTTCTGAGCCATAGATACTTACCCTTCGTTTTCTTCTTCCAGAAGTGAAATGCATAAACGTCATGTGTCTGCGAAATTAGGTAAGCCACCATCGAAGCAACGACTATTCTTGGAGTCAAGCCGAACACCTTGTTAAAAGCCTCTGCTGTCTCGATTCCTATTGGAGCCGGTTTCCAGAACAGGGCTGTGATAATTGCAAGCATTGCGATGAGATTTGCGAAGAATCCCGTTATAACTGCCTTCTTTCCATATTCCTTGCCGTAAATTTCCCCCAAGATATCTGTAATCAGAAACGTGGCTGAATATACTATTACTCCGGCTGGGACAATTATACTTCCAACTGTAACCAACTTGGATGCGATTATGTTTGCTACAACGGTCAGCGTAGCAAAAATACCTATGGCTATCTCCACACCATACCTTTCGGCTAAAGCCACTACGAGCGTTACTGCACTGAGTGTTAGGATCGTCCAAGTAACGAACTCGATCACAAGAACCTAATCGATCTTTCAAAATTTAAAGCTTTAGACTCGAAAGTATAAAATATCCATCGAACAACCTTATATTGAGCGGGGGTTGCCG
>CAZBFC010000060.1:0-3157 GCA_964491095.1 uncultured archaeon
CACCTTGCTACCTCATTGTAAAATCGTAACATGATTTATAACAGTTTATCATGCGATTGTCGTGTATGCCTGATTTTAACATCAAATCAATGAAAAATTTTTTCATATTTTTATATTTTTAAAATTTAAAATTAGGTAGGGCTAAAATGTTATTTATCGAGATAGGTTTAAATTTAAATAACAATATAACTAACATAAATCTAATGTCTCAGACATCTCTAACAAAGGCGAAAAAATTGGTTGGGAAAGGTAAAGAATTTCTAAATAAAAATAAAAAGAAATTAAAAGAATTCTATGGGCTTCCTTTTAACACTCTCGTCTTTGGTCTACTGGAGTCAACGGGATTGGGGGATGAAAGAGCTATAGAGAGCTTCGAAAAACTTAAAGGATTAGCTGGAAATAAAAATAGAATTCCAAGTTTTCTTGCAGAAAAGAAAGATAAAGGAGAACTTGATAAATTAGCATCTGAAATAGGAATTCGAAGGGATCGTTTCTCAAAAGGTATAGAGGAAATATTGAGGCTGGATAAACAATTGAATAAACGATATAAACATGACTTGAAAGAAAAAGATCTTAAGCACGTCACCAATCCTGAGGAATTTTACAACGATCTCAAGAAAGTTCATGGCTTTAAAGACAGCAAGAATATCCGTCCATGGATCGCTTGCGAGTTGGTAAGAGTTTGGGGATTACGTCCTCCTAAAAACTTAGAACTCCCTGAGAGAACTAAAGAGAATTTAAAAAAGATTGGACTTAATCCGAGCATGTTCGACGTCGAAGACTACCCATACGTTGACTTCTTCTTCGAAATAGACGATTCTGGCGAACCTTTGAGAAGACTTGCTAAAAAAGATCTACAGAAGTTCATAACTGAAGTCGAGAGAATCTTAAAGGATTGTTGATCATTCAACAAAACTTCTCCTCTCCAAAACATCTCTCAGCCCTTCCCCTAGCAAATTGAACCCCAAAACAGATAAAGCTATGAACAAACCGGGAAAGAACGTTATCCAAGGTGCCGTCGTTATATAGTTCTTGCCGGAGTTGAGTATCTGTCCCCACTCGGGCGTTGGTGGCTGAATGCCCAAGCCCAAGAAGCCCAAGCTCGCGATGGTCATGATTACATTACCCATATTGAGCGTAGCGAGCACGATTATCGGTCCGATCGCATTTGGAATTACATGCCTCAACAGAATGTATGAATCCTTAGCCCCTATAGCCTTAGCACAGAGAACGAACTCCTTCTCCTTTAGCGAGAGCACGATTCCTCTCGTAATCCTCGCATAGCTCACCCAGTTGGTTATAACTACGGCCAAGATTACGTTCCAGGTTGACACCCCATAGGCAACGCAGAATATTCCAACTAAAGCGATGTTGAATACAAGCTCAGGAATGGACAAAAACACATCGATGAGTCTTCCGATTATATCATCGATTATCCCGCCGAAGTATCCGCTTACCGCACCGATGAGGCAACCTATCACCATCGAAATCAGAGAGATCGTCATAGCAACGAATAAAGACGTCCTAGCTCCGTGAACGACCCTCGAAAACAGATCCCTTCCCAGTTGATCTGTGCCGAAGGGATGCTTTAGGCTTGGAGGTTCCAGCCTCTCAGCTAAGTTCGTCTTATAGGGATCGTCCGCAACTATTGGAGCAAATAGCCCAAGTATAGCTATGAATAGAATTATTCCAAAGCCGATCATGCAAAGATTGTTTTTGAATATTCTGCTTCTGAATACTTCCGAAGCAAGTGCGAACTCCATATCAATCACCGTACCTGATGCGGGGATCGATTACTGCGTAGAGGACATCCACCACTAAATTTACGACGACGAACAACACTCCAGAGATAAAAACCAAAGCCTGAACCACTGGAAAATCCCTCTTGAACACGGATTCAACGAGCAACGAGCCTAAGCCTGGCCATGAGAATACAACTTCAACCATGATCGAGCCGACGATTAGATGATGTATCGACAGCGAGAAGTAGGTTATTATGGGTATTAGGGCATTCCTCAACGCATGCCTTAGTACTACGATTCTTTCAGGCAAACCCTTAGCTCTTGCAGTGACTATGTAATCCTGCGAAAGAGCTTCGAGCAAACAACTCCGCACGAACCTTGTCTTTATGGCCATGAAGGAAAAGCTCCAAGTCAGAACTGGCAGAATTAAATGCTCAAATCCTCCATAGCCAAATGCCGGCAAAAGATGCAATTGGACTGAGAAGATCCAGATCAAGATTAAACCAAGCCAGAAGCTTGGAATGCTTATGCCAAGCAATGAGAATATCCTGCAAAAATGATCCACGGCCTTGTCTTTGTATATTGCAGAAATAATCCCCAAAAGCATGGCAAAGGCTATGGATATTGCAAATGTCGTAAAGAATAGTTCCGCTGAAGCCGGCAATCTCTGAAGGATCAAATCCATAACTGGCCTTCCTTCGGTCCACGAAATTCCAAAGTCACCTCTTACGGCTTTTGAAAGCCAGTCGAGGTATTGAACCAACATCGGCCTGTCCAATCCCATCTCCACCCTAATCTTCTCGACCATCTCCCGAGTCGGCTCAACGCCGTATCTAGCCTCAACTATGAACTCAGCAGGATCTCCGGGGAATACGTAGAGTAAAGAGAAAGAAATAATAGATACTCCCAGAAGGGTTGGAACGATTTGAAGCAGTCTCCTCGCTATGTATCTGAGCATCTGCGGGCACCTTATGCCCTCACGTATGCAGAGTAGAACCTCGGCTCCGAGTACTCAAACTTAACACCTTCAACGTTGGGCTTCTCAACGACCGCAACTACTTCGTAATAGAGGGGAGCAACTCCTGCCTCTTCGTAGAGGGCTCTGTAAAATTCGACGAACTTCTGCCTTCTCTTAGTTTTATCGAACTCCTTAATAACTGCCATCGCCTTCTCAGTGACGTTATCACTCATGTAGACCTTCCAAGGCTTTTCGGGTGGTAGGAACCTCCAGAATATCCTCATGTAAAAAGTCCTCTCCGAGCCACCTATGTAGTATATTCTGAGATCGTAATCTCCCGAACGAACCTTATCCCTGTAAACTCCCCTTTCGAGGGTTTCAAGTTTTACGTTCAACCCTACATTCTTCAGCTGTTGCTGGACGAGTTGAGCAACGAGAACCTGATCGCTCTGAGATT
>CAZBFC010000061.1:0-5006 GCA_964491095.1 uncultured archaeon
TGCTGAAGATCGCAACATTACGATAGTCAAGTGGAAGATTTTGGGTTCCAGATTCGCTCCAGGAAACGTCACAGTAAAAGTCACGATCAAAGATAGTAAGTTAGTCAACAAGACAATCGTAATCCCAGTAGTTTACAAATCGTTCAAAAGAGATTCAATAATATCATTCTGTGGATACATCAATGACTGGATTATTGACGATATCTTAAATCAAAATTCAAATCAACAACGACAAACATCTGCCAGATTTGATGGGTTTTCATCAGAGATAATTATTCCAGAACTCACAGCTGGTCTTACGCAACATCGCATATGGTTAAAGCCTGGAGAGATTAAGAATACGAGCTTTGTCATCTATTCAAAGAAAGAAGGAATAGCTAAGCTTGAAGTTTACAAAATTAAAAGTGGTGGCTATGAGATTGAAGGACCTAAGGAGATAAAGATCAGAATAGAGCCTTCAGAGCTTAAGGTTAAACCGAATAAGTGGTGTAAATTCAAGATAACTTTAAGCATAAGTTCGGATATTTGTAGGGAGGGGAACTATTCAGAAGGTAAGGTAACCTGTAAGAGCTACGAGATAATCTTTCGCTTAAACTTTGACGGCAAAATGGTAGAGGATACGTTAAAGGTTTTAATAGCTCAGTATCCCATTCCAGGGTGGTCTGGACTTGGCAATCCAGTAACACACCATCCAACTAACATAAAGCTAAAAGCCGGCGAAAGTGCAGAGATTAATTTCACGTTATACTCAAGGGAAAGCCCTCCAGGAATTGCAAAGCTGAAGGCTTATCCGGTTAAAGAAATGTACAGTAAAGAACGAATTCCAATGCCTGAGGGTTTGAGCGTTGAAGTTATGCCTTTAGGCTATATGATCAGTCCGCATAATGTTTACACTTGGAAGATAAGAGTAAGCACATCTCCGAATCTTCCAGCAGGAAAGTATGTACTTTGTTTACAGCTTAATAGTACAGCCGCCATAGGCTGGAGCTGGATTACGGTTGACGTAACAAAATAATTAAATTTATGAATTTAAGATATAAAAGCTAACAAAAACAAAAGATAAAAATAAATGAAGAACCAAAACAAGTTGTGGTAGTTAAGATCCTGAAAAGATTCTCCATATTATTGTTCTTTATCTATTTAATAGGCTTAGCTGATGCCTGCGTCAGTCCAGAAGATGGATACGCTGCAGAAGTACTGCTAAGCAAACCTGGTATAAAATATGATCTATAATGCATTAAAAAATGTAAAAAATGTAATTAAGGCTAATCCAAAGTTAATTGGGCTAAGTGGAGACATTTACGTTTATAGATCCCATTATAGAGAGGATTTAGCTGTTGTCATTTACGAATCGAAGATATACGCATTGAAAGATGATAGGCACGTAAGTGAAGGCCCATTCTTAGCTGTAAGAATTCAACCAGCGAAATTTAAGGAATGCGAGGAGAAAATCGTTAACTACAGGATTACAATTACAATTCCTGCAAACATAACTCTCGCAAACCCCAAAACAGTGAATGATTGGGAGATCATGAGGAAAGGGAAGCAGATATACGCCATTAAGACTGAAGGCTATGAACTGCTTGAGATTAACGTTATTTCCTTGGACAGTAGTACCAAAATTCAAATCCGTGGTGCTAATGTAAATCCAGCGGAACACTTAGAAGAAATTCTAGCCGTTTTAAAAGAAATCGTGAACATAAGCGAGGAAGATATAAAGAAGATCGAATATGCCGTAAAGAACGAGGAAAGATCAGAATATACCGTATTTCTCATAAAACCGACATCAGAAATGAGTGACAAAGATGCTAAGAAAGCACTAGAGACAGAGCTTAGATGGCTTTCGAGCGTTGGAGTAATCAAAGGATTAACTGAAGAAGATATTAGGGAGATCATATCAGTGGCAAAAGTTGGGTATGCTGGCTACAATTTACGAATTATCTACTGTAACGGCTGGAAACCCGCAAGTGATTGTGAAAACTTCATACTTGTAAAGGCTCTTGGTACCTGTGACTTCAGCCTCAGAAAGATCGAAATTCCGAACGAAAGTGCTGAAATTATTAATCAGAATTCACCAGGATTTGAATGGATAATGGCTGGAGTGGCATTTATAATTATCTTAGCGTTAAGGAGGAGGCTGATAAAATGAGATCTAATCTGATAATTTATCCACTCATTTTAGTGATTCTACTTATTGGTTGTACGCAGCCTGAATCGAGTTTGGCGCCACAACCGTCACCTGAGTTAAAAATAACACCTGCACCACAACCCATGCCCAGCAAGCCACCTTCGTTTAATTGTAAAGCCAAGCCTACAAAACCCTTCTTCATGCCCGGTGAAGAGGTTGAAATAGCTATAGTTTTTGAAAATACGGGTAGTGAACCCATAATTATAGTTCCTTACCCGCCAGAAGTCAGATTAACTAAATGTTACGACAATGAGATCATTTACACTTCCAAACCTGGTGATAAAGAATTAAAATTGATGCCAGGAGAAAAGTCAACATACACTCTCAAATGGAAAAGCAGTATAGGTGTTAGTCCCGGTTTCTATTATGTTGAAGTCATAGCGAGAGTTTATGAACCAAATAACAGCTGGAATCTAAGGACTAATGTAGGTAAGATACTCATTCAGCATCCACAAGGGGCTATGGAGAAAACGATCGAGATAAATCAAACTCAAACGGTAGGTAACGTGACAATCATACTGGAGAAGGTAGAATTTACTTCTACAGGCGGTAAAGTATATCTTCTTGCTAAGCTTCCAGCCTTACCTAAAACTTCAAGTTCACGAATTCCACCCACGCCACCGTCTGGAAGTTATAGAGCCATCTATAGAGTCGATGACTCAGACGAGAAACCTGCTACAAGTGCTAGACTAAGATGGGTTAACGGAGATCTAAAAATTACATGGCAAATTGAACCGATTCCGGCAGATACCAAGAAAATGGCGTTCATGGTTACTGAACTTGGCAAGTGGAAAGGGCCATGGACATTTCATATCGATCTTGAATGGTGAGATTTAATGAACAGGCTAATTTTAGGCATAATCGTGGCAATGATAGTTCTAATAACGATCTACCAAGCAGTCTTTCGGGAGGAACATCTCAGATATAATATTACTGGGAACTTATCTGATGAAATGCACGTGATATTCTATGATTCAAGTGGAGAAAGGGTAGCAACTGCGACTTTGATGAATCGCGGCTTACATGGAGAATGTATGTCCTTCAGGTTTTCACTGTGGCATGAGGAAGGAACTAAGATCAAGAGTTTAAAGCTCAAGCTTACGCCGAGCGCAACATCTGAAATCTATTTAAAAACTCCAGATGGTTACCCGTGGAATCCGATTAAACTCCAGCATAGCGAGGATGCTCATTCCATTATCTTCGAAGTTCCTGACTTAGGGTTCCAGGGTAAAGGAACGATTACACTCGACTTCATGGTGCTACCACTTGAAGAGTCCGATAATTTATCAATCCACTTCGATATCGAGTTTGGGATGAGTAGAGGTTTAAAGGAATACGTCGGAGAAGGAAGTGGAATTTTAAAACTTAGCTGAGCGTCTTTATTACGACCAGTAGCGGTATCAAGGCTAAAGCAAGGTTTTCTCCGAGATCTGTCAGCTGGTAGTATACCTTAGGAGGCTTTTCCAGCTCAACAATTCTGGTTACAATTTTGTAATCTTCAAGAATTTTGAGCTTATCCAAGAGAACCCCTGAGCTGAGCCGACGAGTTCTATAATAATCAAAGCTTTTTTGCTTCAGTCTGTCTAAATTAAAGATGTTCTTGATAGAAATGTGGACTTAGTTGAGTTCGATGCTAAGATCTTCCTTTTCGTGTTCAAATTTTCCAAATTCTAGCTAGTCAATTTTATCTCCTCATACAAGTTGGAGTCCAGTGTCAACCTAAGCACGTATTCAACCCCAGAAATTATTCTTTTGATGCCAATCACCTTAAAAATATCCGATAAGCTAACACCCTCTCTCTTAAATATTAGGACCGTCGGTTCACCTACGGATAACGGATAGTGGTACTCAGCATATTCACCCTTCGTCCTTGCAATCTCAACTCTAGCGTAAACACCCTTATCGACGTAATAGCACAGTTCTACCTTAGCAGATTTAGCTTTAGATTTAAGGAACTTCAACACTCCCTTGAGGACGTTACCCTCAACAACATACTCCGTTTCTGCAACATCTCCATAAGGAGAATTAACCCTTAAATTTCCCCTCACGTTCATTCTTATCGGCTTTAAAATGGCCACCATGACGTCTTTGAAGGTACCATCCACGATCCTGTAAACAGGTGTCTTCAGAATGGTGTTTACGGGGACATACATTCCAGAGAGGAATTTCAAAAATCCTCTTACAGACATTCCAAGTGGTGCACAGATCATGGTATAATTGGACACGGCGAAGCTCATAAAGTTGGTAACTTCTGCCGATCTCATTTTCCTGTAGCTCCACACATCACCGATGATGGAAGGTCTACCGAAATATACTCCAGTAGGATGTTTGTAGATTGTCAAAATGCCAGCCTCGATGTTCATAGGATCTTTCAATTCAATTCTATCCTCGTAAACTTTCATCAGATCTACCAATCCCTTCAAAAATTTCTTGGGCTGAATTATCGTCCTGTAGTATTGGTACCCTATGTATATCCAAGTCGCGACAGCTGGAGTTCCGAGAACCGCCATATAGAATAATCTATCGTCCGAATCCTTCGGAATAATACCCAAAACAGCTAGCGTGACCAACGATAGAAGACCTACTATTATTCCAGAGATGAAGACTATAACCCCCAATCCGAAAACCTTCTTCACGTCGGGTAAGAGAAGTAGTCCCGCAAGGGGTATGAAGCCAAGAAATGTTAGCAATATCTCAAATATATCATCGGCAGGTCGAAAACATATCAACGCCGTCATCAGAATTCCCGCAACGAAAAGCTTTAGGTTCGGTTTCGGTACGACTATAACAACTTTTGTCATTATATATTCATCCTTAA
>CAZBFC010000062.1:0-3231 GCA_964491095.1 uncultured archaeon
TAAACTGGACTTTAATGACGTAATTGAACTGTTTATGAAGATTTAATTTTATTATTTTTTGAAGGATTGTAATGGGGCGAGAACTTATTTCCATTTTACTTCTTGATGGTACAATTTTTGTCTTAATATCGCAGTACGTCATAGATCTAATGACGAAGGGGGTTGGAGACTGGAGGATGAAGGTATCGATAACCAAGTCCAATTTCTTAAGATCTCTGGACGTCTGGATTTTCATGGCTGTCATTGTATTTTATTTCGGTTCTAGGGCAATTGAGAATGGTTTGAAGTTTGGTCATGACATCACATTGTGTATACGGCTTAAATAGATCATCAACAGTGTTGCAACACTACCTGGAATTTTATCAATGTAAGAACAAACTTCAAGTATCTCTATTGGGAGTTTAACTTATTATTTTTTAATCGTAATTTTTTTAATCAGACGGTTGGACGGTTATTTGGATGTCAAACAGATGTTTGCATAGATCTTCGAACGATAGGGTTTGGTTGCCTACTGAAATCGGTGTGTTTAAGAAACATCCATACTGTATTTCGTGTGGAGTGGTAAAGAACATCTCTTCTGATAGGGGAAAGGGTTTGGGATACTTTGCAAACGTCCTTGCCAACTTAAAGAGGTACTTGGAGGGAAGGGGTTATAAGATTTCTCAGGCTCAGATAAGGTTGATTTTGAAGGAATTAGAGAAGATGGATGTCGACGATGTTTACTCAATTACGTTCTCCAAGCAGAAGGAGATCTTTATTAATTTGACGACAAAGTACGTAAAGGTTAGGAGGGAGTTAGTGGAGCAATTTCTGTAACCCGACCAGCTGAACTGAGCGGTGATGGGAGGCTGGTCGGGGGTTAGTTGATACTATCATCGGAAGAGATATACGTCCAAGGCATCTCGTGGTAAGATATGGATATACTTACACATATATTTCTACCGCTGATCGTCGTTTACTCTTTAAAGAGGGAGAGATTCAGTAAAGTTTACTTTCCTCTGGCGATATTTACAATATTACCTGATTTTGATGTATTTCTAGGAGTTCACAGAAGTTATCTGCATTCTCTACTGTTTCTAGTTCCGTTGGCAGTCTTTATGCTGGTGGTTGAGCGTGCGTTCAGATCCAAAATCGAATATGCCTATGTAGCAACATTCTTTCTCCTCAGTCACATATTCTTAGATTTCTTTGCTGGCGGTGTGCCGTTCCTGTATCCAATCGTTAAGATTGGTGTTGGTGTGGAATTTCCCATAAAGATTAGCTTTGGTAGTGATATTGTGATTAGTGATCTCATGCCAAGACTTGTTTTCATAACTCCAGAATCCGTCTACGGAAAGACGTTTGATGTCGTATCGGGATTCGGTGTTGCTACGGCGATCATGTTCATGCTCATTTATATTGTGGATCTGAAGGTGAGAAATCGAGTAACTTACTAATCCTGCACGATTACGACGTTCATGTTCTTAAAGTGATCATCGAACGTATATATTTCCTTAATATTGAATTCTTTCATCTTCAAATACGCCAGCGCATCGTTCACGCTGACGTTCTTCTCCTTAGCAATCAGTAACGCTTTCAGATAATCCTCAGATGAAACGGGCAAGACCTCAACATTCTCAGCAAGTAGCATGTTTTCTACGAACATCAAGGCAGTTGTAAGATTTACCTTTGCTTCGAGAATGTTCGCTACCTCGCTTAGATGAATTACAGTAGTAGCAACTTCCTCACCGTTTTCTATTCTGAGCAGAATTTGCTTAGCTTTTTCCTTTCTTTCAAGAATTTTCTTGCTAACTGATCCTTTGGGCTTTATTACAGCATAAAGAAAGACGTTTGCATCTATGAACCTCATTTCCACAGCTCCTCCAAGAGTTCTTTCTCAACATCATCTCTGATTTCGGCTTCAACTATGTCGAAGAACTGTGAGAGCTTGGGTTTTCTCTTTGGTAGTATCTCTATCCTGTCTTCAAATTCGATTAAAATTACCTCGTTACCCCATCTTTCCCGCCACCCCTTAGGTAGAACAATCCTTCCCTGATTATCAATCCTTTTAACTTCCACAATCATTGCTAATCACCATCAATTCCTTTTGCTACCAACATTATAAAATTTTGGGAGATCGATCATAAACGTCCGATGGAGTTGAGCTTTACCACAATCCTTCTTACGGTTTCGACGGATCGTCTGGGAAGCGGAGAAAACAGAACTTCCACATCTCTCTCATCGAAGAGGCTTAGCACGGATAGAACTATGAAATAAATTAGGAACGATGCGAATATCTCAACAAGCGATAGTAATCTTCCGTTGATACGTACGAGCAAAAACACAGCTGAAAGAGCCAGATAGGCAATTACTATTTTTAGAACGTATTTCACCGAACCCTTGAAGTAAAACCTTCTTATGTAGTATACGGAGAGCAAGATTACGGCAATTGCAGATGATACGACTACGGAAAGAGCCGAAGTTAGGGCAGGATCACCCCCTAAAAAGCATACAACCGCAATCTGTACTACTAAAGCTGTGAACAGGCATGTAGCGGGAACCTTAAGCCTTTCAAAGGCGACGAGGTTTGATGAGATCATGAATGCAAGGGAAACGAAACCTATGCCAATTGATAGAAATCTTAGAACTTCGGCTCCTCCCATGTACTTCTTGCCGAAGAACAGGTTAAGCCAGGTTTTCGGATCTACGGCCATCGATACACAGATAGGAAATACGAGAAGTACGATGTATTTTATCGACTGGAATGCGTATTCTTCCCTCTTATCGTTGGGTGAGGATATGTAAGGAAAGAGGACGGTTATTAGGGCTGCAGTAATAAAAAATGAGCCTCTGGCGATGGTGAGGGCTGCATTGTAATCTCCGGCAAGGACATCGCTACCGCTGAACAACCTCGTAAAGATTATGCTGGAGTTTACTATGAACGAAATTCCTAGGAATATTATTGAAACGTAGAATGTTTCGGGGATCATATCCTTAACAAATCCATTAAATGGTGGTAGTTCTATCTTAGCTGTATGATAGGCAAGATAAACGAAAACTGCTGCGATAGAAATCAGTAAACCGGCTATAGCTCCTACAGCACCCATACCAAGTAAAACGAGGAAGATCGCAAAGGAAAGTCTTAGAAAAGCCATCATGATGTTTGCACAGGCAAGCTGTTTAAATCTCTTCATTGCTCTGAGGAGAGAAACATAGGATTGCACACGTACCGAAAAGATGAGAGCGATTACA
>CAZBFC010000063.1:0-2850 GCA_964491095.1 uncultured archaeon
TTTAGATTATTTTAAACTTGTGGAGTTGCGAGCAAATATACATACCAATAAATTAAAAGCCAAAATATTAAATTTATTTGTTCGAAAAAACAGTCAAAATTTTATTCAATAATGTTACCTAAAACTTGATGAATCAAAACCTCCGAAGTATTCTTAAAGAACTTGGATTACCCAATAGATTTGAAATTATCCGTATTTTATCATGTCAACAGGCAAACCTTTCCCAAATTTATAATCACGTAATGAATACGGGTACAAAAATGTCCATGTCTGGAGTTTCAAGATGTGTAAACTCGCTCGTTAACTTAGATCTAGTTGACAAAACCGATGATGGTAGATACGATATAACGGGCTTAGGTTTACTGATACTCGACATAGTATCTAAACTAGATAAAATATTTATATATAAAGATGATCTTGTAGATGCTATCGAGTTTATGAAGATTATTCCGGCGGAATTCAAGTTAGGTCTTGCAAATCTAACAAAGGCAGAAGTTGAGAGAGATATCTATATAGCAATCAAGAGGACCATTGAGGAGATATCAAGGGCCAAGATGTGGTGTAAATGCGTATATAGGATCATGGAGTGTGGGATATTCAGGATGCTTGTGAGGAACTACCTTAGGGGTGTTAGAGATAAGATGATATCCTCGACCGATACACTTAGCGATCGACTTGAATTGCTGATCAAAGCTATCAGGTTGGAAGGACTATCCAAAGATGAAATAGATGCAATCAAAGATAAAATTGAGATAAGAGTGCTTGATCTTCCGTTTCAACTTGGAATAATTGACGGAAGAATTGCATTTTTCCAAATACTGAAGCCATACAAGAATACACCGGCATACATATCCACCGATAGGGACTTTGTAAATTGGGCGAACAGTTTGTTTGATTACTTCTGGGAGATAGCAAAACCCGTAAAGATTCCGTTTGAAAAGGCTTTAGAGAGCTAATCTATAGAACAGAGCTTTCCTTTGCAGTATCTTACCAAAAACATCTTCTTCAGATTCTGAGGAGGCTAGGATTGAAATTATTGGGTCTCCCTTTTCTATTATCTCTCCAACATTTGGAATGTCTGCAAAGAATGCGTTTCCCGTTAAATTATATTTTATGCGTGTTTTTCCATCTGAAAATAAGATTGCTCTGCATGCAAACCTTCTAGGCTTCGAAATTTCAAAGTCTTTACCTTCACAAGCTTTAACGTGCAGATCGAAGAGATTTACATCATAGCTCCATTCTATTGAATCCAAAGATCCCTGAAACCTTGGATTTAGCTCCAATACGTACGGTTTATCTGCAAGAACGAAATCTACACCTACTGAACCTACAACATCAAAGAGCTCGACAACATCGATTGCTGTCCTTACAAGCAAATCCCTCTGCTCCTTGCTAAGGATTAAAGGTGTCAAGTTTCCACAATAGATAAAATCTCTTGCATTCATTTCCCTCCAACCTACGAGAATCTTATTAACGGCTAATGGCTTAATACCATTTCTACGATCGATTGCAAGTAAAGAGACAGAACAGGGCAAACCCTTAACATACCTTTGACATAGATAGCCCTCCGGTGGATCGGCTTTATCATTAGCCAGATAAATTCCCAAACCACCCCCTCCTTTTATCGGTTTCATGATACATGGTGGATCGTTTGTTATCTCTGGAAAAGGTATCCCAGCTTTTTCAAGCACCCTATAAAACCTTAGCTTGTTTGTGATATCTCTGGCAACCCTTGGATTCGTCCCCAAAACCTCGGATCTAACTGGTAAATCCTCACAGCCCGATGTTAATACCACCTCAGCATTCAAATCCTCAGCAACTTCATCGACGATCTTTGCAAGTTCTTTACTCTTTACGTTTTCAACTTTTCTGGCCTCTGCATACAGTTTTAGATCTGCATCGACATATTTAGTTATAGCGAAAACTTCGTATCCTGCTTTTCTTGCCGATTCGGCCACATTTCTAACGTTATGTCCAACAACCACAACTCTATGCATGCTCGCAGACTCTGAACTATCAGCGTACCATTCCCAATCAAATTTTCACCGTTGATTAGACTTTACCAAAACAATTTACTATAAACTCATAAGCTGAATGAGCAGCTATAGCCCCATCACCGCAGGCTGTAACAACTTGCTTCAACGGATTATCACAGCAGTCTCCGGCAGCGAAAACCCCTTCGACGTTTGTAGCCTGTCTCTTATCAACCTTGATGTACCCGTAAGAATCCAACTCAACACCCAACTTCAAAGCTATTTCGGTCTGGGGCTGAATACCGATGGCTATAAACACACCATCGACTTCCAAGGTCTTTATTTCACCAGTCTTAACGTTTTTAACTATTATCCTTTCAACTTTGGTCTTTCCTTCGATCTTTTCAACAACCGAATTCCATACTACTGGAATACCCCTTTCGAAGAACTGCTTTTGGAGAGCCTCATCCGCTCTAAACTTATCTCTCCTATGGATTACCACCACATCGCAACCCAAATCCTTGAGATAGATCGCATCGGCCAAAGCCGTGTTTCCACCGCCTATAACCGCAACTTTCTTCCCTCTGAAGAAGAATCCGTCGCAAACGGCACAGTAACTGACACCCCTTCCAACAAACTCCTTCTCACCCTCTATGCCGAGTTCTCTATGTTTTCCGCCGGTTGCAATTATCACAGCTTTAACCTTGTACTCACCAGCATCGGTTTTTACGATAAACAATTCTCCATCCTTTCTGATGTCCTCAACCTTTTCAAGTCTGTGTTCCGCTCCAAACTTCATCGCTTGATCCTTCATCTTCGAAATCAAATCCAAACCCGTTCCTTCATAACCTGGATAGTTTTCGATAAACGGAGCTAT
>CAZBFC010000064.1:0-7222 GCA_964491095.1 uncultured archaeon
CAAGTGCACATGCCTGCAGTACGACGAAGGAAGGCCCTGCGTTCACATAGCATCGATGTTCTTCCACCTCAGAAAGTCCGAATCCGCAGACATCAACACGGAAACCAAGCCAGAACCTAAAGAGACTCCGGAAGAAGGAAAGAAGAGGGCAATTAACTTCGTCAAGAATGCTCAAAGCCAAGCTACCGAATTGCAGATAATAAAGAAGCTCGATGACTTGGATGAGCAGATTGCGATAAGAGAATATGTTGCCGGCTCGGTTCCTCTCGTCTACGAAATTCCGACGAAGAACGGAACGAGGTTCGAGCTTTCGATCAGGGGCTGGGTTCAGGCGATGCTGTATCAGGGCAACATCGAAATTGAAGACGTGAAGTTCGAGGAAGTCGGAGGCAAGGTTGTCGCCAAGGCTTTCGTAATTGATAAGGCTCATAACATCAAGGTCGTCGGAATAGCCGAGAGAGCTTCGAATCAGGACTTCTTCTACACGACTTTGGCGAGTAAGGCCATAAGAAACGCTCTCAAGAAGGTCATAAGTCCGGCATTCGAGCAGAGAGTTATTAAGGAAGCTATCGAGTCCAAGCTTGTTCTGACGCTCAAACCTTCCGATATCAGGGAAGTTGCGCCTCCTTAATTTTTTGAGGTGGCTTTTATGAGGTTTCTGTTAACCAGATTCGGTCTGATAAACGTCGATCACATCGTTGAGATCAGAAAGAGTTGGGCAAGTCTCAGAATTGAACTGATAAACGGAGAAACCAGAGATATAAAGCTCCCGGAGAATGTCAACGTCGATGCTCTTCTCGAGGAACTCAGCCTTCAGATGATAAGATCTCAGATCGTGGACTTCGAAAGCATCCTCGAGAAGTTCCAGGATAGATGTGGACACAAAAATGGGTCCGCCGTTTGTGGTCACAAAGAGTCGACTGGCCCAATGACTGTGGACACAACTGGAGCTCCTGCAAGTGAGGACACGGACAGGATCCAGGATGTGGACACAGGTGGCGCTGCTAAATCTGTGGACACAAAAGAGGACATCCACCGTGCAGATGGGATCCGTAAGAAGATAGTTAAGATCTGTCCGATCTGCGGGGGAGAAGTTTGGTGGTATGCGGACTGCTTAACCGAAATGGATGAGCCGGATCTGGAACAGTGCACAGTCCACCGAGAATTAGAGAAGGGCTTTGCTTCTAAGGAAAAGTTTGCGGAGGGTCTCGGATTCGGCTGCTGGTACTGTGCATACTTCTCCAAAGTCTACTGTAAGACCGGAGAAACCAAGGAGATTAGCTGGAATGAAATAGGTGAGAAGAAAATCGAGCGTAAGAATCTAATCTGGATCGAGATAAACGAGCGAGTCCGCTACGCTCACGACGAAGAAAGCAACGTATTCATTCTTCAGCACAAAAAAGACGGAGAATTTCAAACCCTTAAGCGGTTTAGGTACGAAGACCTGAAAAGAATCTGGGATGCATTGCCCGAGAGGGCGACGATAGAGGACATAAAGAAGGCTGCTAAGATTGTTGGAATTAACGTAGGTAGTTTGGGATACTACCTAATGCGAATTTTCACCCACGTCAAGTTCGGCGGAGACATAACCAGCCAGAAAACCGGTGGACATCCTCGCATGATTCTGATTAAGAATCCCGACGACTGCTTCTTCAGAGAAGAGATCAGAAAGCAGCTCGAACTCGAAAGAGATCTGATCGGAGAAGCCGATTCTTACGGAGGTGTCTAATTCTGATGAATGTTGAGGTCGAGATTAGAAAGATCGAGGCCGACACAAGCGGTTGGTACTACGGCTTCGAGCCGAAGGAGAGGAAGGTGGGAAAGCATAAGAGGAAGCTGAACGGGGAGGAATACGTCAGCCCTCGCATAATCCTTCCTAGCGATTATAACAATCTGATCGGAAAGAAGTTCAGGCTTTACATTGCTGAAGGTGTTATCAAGGAGAAAAGCTGGAGCAGAAAGGCTGAGATCGAAGGCACTATGCTCATACTCTTCTTTCCTGGAAAAGTTCTGAGAGAGGAGAGAGTGGAGGACGAATTTGACGATTTCGAGGAAGAGGAGGAGTGGGAGGATGAGTGAGATCTCATGTGGCCACAATCCTGGAACCTCGAGTTGTGGACACAAATTGGATCCTAGTTGTGTTCACAAAGCTACTTCTTGGGCCAATCGACCTTTTGTGTTCACAAGCTTCTCGAGGATCTGGAGACTTGTGGCCACAACACCTGGACCAGGAATTGTGTCCACACCGGGAGCTCCGATTGTCAGCACATGCAGGATCTCAATTGTGTTCACAAGAAGATACAGAATCCTCTGTGGTCACATGCTTCCGGAGACGTTCCTGGAACTTGTGTCCACAGAACCTGCAGCGCTACCCGGTTGGGCCAATCAACTTTCTGTGTCCATATGAGCGGTTCCATGTTGTATCCACAGGAGGTCGATTCCGATGCTCGCAAGGCAAATTAAGCCCTGCGTAAACTGTCCGTACAAACCGATCGACATTCAGATCACGGGCATTAACGGTGTTAGGATTAACATTTTTGACATTGATTTAGTCTTTGAGATCGGAAAGAGAATTGAAGCTATAGCTGAACTTAAGAGATATCCCAATGCTGCGAGCTACAGGTACTTTGAGTTTCCTGCTCACGAATTGGTCGGTTACAAGAAAGTTGCCAAGTGCTTGAAGTGCGACCTGTATCTCATCGTTTTCGACGGCTGCTTCTATTATCTTGCAGAAGTGGATAGATTCAAGAAATACGACACAGAAATCAATGGAAATGGACAGAAAGTCATAAGATTTCCAAGGGAAGAATTCCGAGTTCTGACGGAATCGGAGTTTCAGCAGTTCTGGGTTGATATCTACGGTTTCAGCTATAATTTGAGGAATAGGGTTTGTACTCTTGGTTAGGAGGCTTAAGAATGCAGGAGCAGGTAAATAAGACTGATCGAATTCCAGAGATGATATATAGTATAGCAGCGGTTGGACTGGTAATGAGTGGTAATAATTTTACCAATCACGACCAATCTGAACCAGATTTTGTTTCAGCCAGAATTAAAATAAAGCGAGATATTTACGAGGAGTTGAAAAGCGAGGGATTAGACCTCAACGTAATTATTAATAAACTTTTATCTAATTTCTTAGTTGCATACAAAGCATTTTGGAACAGAATTGAGGGATTTATGCTCCGGCCGGGATTTGAACCCGGGTCACCGGCTCGAAAGGCCGGTATGATTGGCCGGGCTACACCACCGGAGCCCGAATATGGATTAAATTTTTGAGTTTTTAAAAATTTTGGTGTGCGAAGCTGTTACCAACTGTCATTCTTTTAAAAGTAGCTGAGAATCAGAACGGTAAGCTTTAGATATTCAACTACTTAAAGCAGTATCATGAAAATTGGTAAATTTGGTTTTTTAAACAATTTTTTACCATACTATTGGATTGAAAAAAATAGGATGGCTGAGGTTGTTGAAGCTTCACCTAAAACCTTGGCAAAAATGATCGAAAATCGAAGATTGGACTATGCTCCGGTTCCATCGTTCTACTTCCTTAAAAATAAAGACAAGCTTAGGAACTACTCCTTCTGTATAGCATCAAAAGGAAGAGTTTTGAGTGTCTTAGTAATTTCAAATGGGAAGGCTCTGGATGATAAGATCGCAGTTACAAACGAGACCATGACCTCAGTAAACTTGCTGAGGATAATTCTTAAAGAGAAAGGTTTAAACTGTAAGCTCATTCCGGTAAACGACAGAAAAGCCTCAACCTTACTGAAATACTGTGGGAGTGCACTGGTTATTGGAGATGAAGCTATAAAGGCGAGGATGATTTACAGGGTTGTCATGGATCTTGGGGAGGAGTGGTTTGAACTCACAGGCTACCCCATGGTTTTCGGAATATCGGCCTCGCTTAAGGATGTGGACGCAAAAAATTGCGACAATCTAATAGATAGATCGATCGATTGGGGGTTTAAAAACTTTGATGAGGTTGTTAGCGAAGCTGAAAAGAGGTTCAGCATGCCCAAAGAGTTTTTGGAGGAGTACTTCAGGTCTCTAAGCTACAGATTGGGATCAAAAGAAAAGAGGGGTCTGAAGATATTCGAAGAACTCTGCAGAGAACACGGCCTACTTTAGCCGATAATCGTATACTCACTGAGATCGACTGTCTCTACCTTTTCTTGAAGGTCTTTCAGAAAGTTTTTAACCAACTCACTTGCCCTCTTCTTGCAATGTCCGCATAGAAGCTTACCTTCCTTGCAATCCCTTCTGATCTCCTCGAGCTCCTTGTCGTCCATTATCAGATGGTAAGTGAACAACTCAAATACCGTACACTTTTCAGGCTCTCCTCCGAGCCTTCTCTGCTCCTCAGCACTGACCCTTCCTCCAGTTAAAGCTTTCATGACCTTCTTTGCTCCAACTTCTGGCTCGTCGAATAGAGATATGTAGCTTTCTGGTTTACTTGAACTCATCTTTCCTCCAGTTAAACCGGTCGTAAACCTATGATAAGTCGATGAAGGAGGAATGAACGCAAAGCCACCCAACTCAAGCTCAACCTTTCTAACTTCCTCCTCGATCTCGGTAGGGTTTCCAAAGAAATCGATGTGCTCTTCGTAAACCTTGCATTCGAATCCCAATCTCTTTAACCTTTTGAGATACTCTGCACCTTTCCTGCTTCTAACCCTAACTCCTCCTTCGATGCGTTCAAATGAGAAGATACTTATTCTCGAAGCTAAATCCCTTGTAAGCCTCAGATGTGGATCCTGATCAGCTCCTACGGGCACTACCACTGGCTTAGGACCTCCAAAATCCTTAAGTTGGGGGTGTAGGATATCAGCAGCTTGAATTGATGTTACAAACATCCTCGCAAGTGTAGTTTCTGGATTGAATCCGTATATTGCCTTGAGTTCGCTCCAATTAACCTCAGCGGAGAGTTCGAATGCTAAATCTTTCACATGCCTGCTTGCTGATTGGAAATATACGATCGCATTGTCAGGTTCCAACCCTAATGCTGCAATACATTTTATATACATAAATCCAATTTCTCTTGTTTTCTGCCAACTTAAGCCTCTAACGGCATGGGCTTCCATATCCGCAATAGCGACAAAGGCTTTACCACCCATGCTCTGATGCCATATGATTTCGTCCATAGTCATCTTATGCCCGAAGTGGGGCATGCCAGAAGGCATGAAACCTGACATTACGGCCCAAGGCTTTTTATTTACCATAGCATCTATTATCCTTTCGTAATCTCTATGCCCAAATATCACACCCCTCCTCATCAGCCAATTCGGATTCGGAACCTTGTCGATGATTTCGGAAAAGGGTTGAATTCCAAATTCCTTGATTAAGCGATCGTAATCCACAACGCCTTCAACTTCCCAAGGGGTAACTCTCATGCTGGAAGGTAGGATCGTTCATTGTTTATTGATTTAACGCCTAGACTGTACATGATTTACAGCCAACGGTATAATCTTATTCACTTAGGAAGAAAAACCATAAGATCTCCTTTCGAGAATTAACCGATCTTTAGTAAGGTGCTTTTGAATTATTGTTTCTCAAATCTAAGATCATTTATAGGGTCATCAATGTTTAAACAGAATTTTTTATTACATCGGGTAAAATAAACGTACAACTATCAATTCTGAATATGCGGACCGATACTTCGTAAACTTCCTCAAGTAGATCTTCTCTCAAGACCTCATCCGGTTTACCAATTGCCTTAATAGATCCATCCTTTATAAGGGCTATTTTATCAGAATATAGTGATGCCAAATTTGGATCGTGAAGTGTAAGAATTGTAGAAATTCCTTCATTTCTCGTAAGTCTTCTAACCATTTCAAGTATCTTTATCTGATTTTTAAAATCTAGGTGAGCGGTGGGCTCATCTAGGAGTAGAATCTTCGGTTCCTGAACCAACGCTCTCGCTATTAAAACCAATTGAAGCTGTCCGCCGCTAAGCTGTGTGTACGGCTTATCCTTAAGATTCTCAATTCCCAAAAGTTTGAGCTTTTCCAACGCTTTTTCATAATGCTCCTTTTTTGGAACCTCAAACAGGCTAAGCTGTGGAGATAATCCCATCACAACCACATCTAAAACTGTGTATGAGAATGATGGACTATGAATCTGGGGAACATAGCCCACCAATTTCGATCTATCCCTGAGTGGAAGAGAATAAAGATCCTTTCCATTAACAAAAACACATCTCTTAACTGGTTTTAACAATCCAAATACGCATTTTAGGATAGTCGTCTTTCCAGAACCGTTTGGGCCCAGAAGGGTCATGACTTCTCCTTCCCTAACGTTAAATGCAATATCCTTAATGCTGAAGTCCCCATAACTGAAGCTCAAGTTTTTAACTTCTATCATAATATTTGCTATAAATTATTTAGATTTTATATAGTTTTTTTATATTGTTTTTAAATTTTTTACTTACTTAAGTAAGAGGTAGCGCCCGGGCCGGGATTTGAACCCGGGTCGCGGGCTCGACAGGCCCGCATGATAGGCCGGGCTACACCACCCGGGCTTCGAGAATTTATTTCATTTGTCGCTTTTTAAATGTTTTGGTAAAAAATTCGAAAATTGGTATAAAAATCTAAACAGTCACGTCTTCAACGCTAACTTGATGTCCTCTGCTTTGACAGTCTTTCTACCCGCATGCTTTGCGATCTCAACAGCTTTCTTTGCAACCTCGGTTGCCCATTCCTCAAGTATCTCTGCCAAAGCTTCTCTTGCATCTTCACTTACTCTTTCTGCACCAGCTTTTCTAATCAATCTATCAATTGGGGCAATCGGTAACTCACCCATTCTAAAACACCTCCTTCAATATTTGGCAAGGTTATTCAAAATATATATAGTTTTCGTTTAGGATTTCGAAGACAAGTAATAGCCTGATGAAATTTGAAAAAGATTGAAAAAGCCCGCATACAAAATCCCAAATATTAATATAAATAATTTTTATTAAATTACTAAAATCTAAAAAGCTAAGTTGAAGTATCAAAGACCTACAATTATGGAGGATGATGTTTTGAGGTTGTTTTTAGTGGTAAGAGAGAAATTTCCCGAGATAAAAGATAAGGTCTCCCTGCTAAAGACTTACCCTGAATTGCATCTGATCTCTCCTGGTATTGCTCTAAAAATTGAGGAGTTTGAGAGGATACTCGGATTCAAACCTGAATTTATATATAAAAGTAAAGAGGTTGTATACGGGATATCGGTGGTGTACAGCATAGAC
>CAZBFC010000065.1:0-7688 GCA_964491095.1 uncultured archaeon
GCTACGCTTTATTGCCGAGCCGGAGTCTCTTTCGATCAAACCGGCTTTGATTAGATCTTCAATGCAGGAGTTTATCAGATCCAGATCTACGCAGCTCATCTTTGCCATCATCTTAGCATAATCGACCTTAGCTTTCTTAAGATGTAGAAGTATGTAGAGATGAATTGGGGTCAAATCATTAGGCATATTAAGATGTTTATCCCACTTTTTTAAGGTGTTTGCAATGATAGAATGGGATGTAGAGAAGTTTAAGAAGATGTTTCCAAACCTCTACTACGAACTGCAAGGTGCTAAGATACCTACCGTATTGGATCACTTGGAAATATGCCAAAACGAAAAGGAGGCCTTGGAAGTCATAGAATTCTTTGAAAGAAAGGGAGAAATTACCAAAGAATACGCAAACTTCCTAAAAAAGAATATAAAACAGCTTAGCTTTCTATTTGGAACTAGAAAGAGAGAGGATTACGCAAGGAGGGGTTTGATTGATTGAGATTGGAATTGCAGGAAAACCAAACGCCGGTAAATCTACCTTCTTCAAGGCAGCGACTCTTGTGGATGTTGCGATAGCGAACTACCCGTTCACAACCATAGAGCCAAATGTCGGCATAGCTCATGTGAGGGTAAGGTGTGTGTGCAGGGAACTGGGCATAAACTGTGGAAAATGTATAGATGGCTGGAGATTCATCCCAATAAAGCTGATAGACGTAGCTGGATTGGTGCCAGATGCTCACAAGGGAAGAGGTTTGGGAAACGAATTTTTGGACAATCTGAGGCAGGCTGAGGCTATAATCCATGTGGTCGATGCTTCAGGCTCGACGGATGAAGAAGGAAACGAAATTGGTATCGGGGAGCACGATCCGATTGAGGACGTTAAGTTTCTGTATAAGGAATTGGATATGTGGCTTTTCGGAATTTTAAAGAGAAACTGGGATAAGATAGTTAGGAGGATACATTTGGAGAAGAGGGATCCCGTCAAATTCATTACCGAGCAGTTGGCCGGACTCGGATTCAAGGAATGGCACGTTAAAGAATCCTTAAGGGAGATCGGAAAAAACGTTCACGAGTTCGATGAGGACGATCTGCTTAAGTTTGCAATCGAACTCAGAAAGAGAAGGATGAAGATGATAATAGCCGCAAATAAAGCTGATAAGGCACCAGAGGAACTTATAAAGAGGTTGATGAGTCTGAATGAGGTAGTCATACCTACATCGGCCATATTCGAGCTAACCTTGAGAACGGCAGCGAAGAACGGTTACATAAAGTATCTACCGGGAGATGAGGACTTTGAAATACTAAAACCGCTGAACGAGAAGCAGAAAAAGGCTTTGGAGATGATAAGGAATTTCATGAGAAAGTTTGGAGGAACTGGAGTTCAGAAGGCGATAAACACGATCGTGTTTGATGTTTTGGGATATATCGTCGTCTATCCGGGTGAGGACGAGAACAAGTGTACGGATACTAAGGGAAACGTTTTGCCAGATGCGTTTCTCGTAAAGAAAGGCACAACTGCAAGAGATCTGGCGTACATGATCCACACCGAAATCGGTGACAACTTCATCTACGCAGTTAATGCCAAGAAGAAGATGAGAGTCAGCGAAGACTATGAACTAAAGCATAACGACGTGATAAAGATAGTATCCGCAGCTAAGTAGCCCAGATCAATGCCACATCGGTATCAGATATTCCTCAGTCTCCTCAAAATGGTAAGCAACAATGCGGAGACTCCAACTACAATTGGCTTCCAAGGAGTAAGAACACTTGGCGGATCCAGTCTAACTACGAAGTTGTCGATTATCCTAACGATCCACCTCCGCTTTGGCTTGTAGAAGATGTATAGATCGCTACAGAGATCCTTGGTCCATTCGTAGATTTCATAGATCACAAACGATCTCCTTTTGCCAAGATGCTCAAGGTATTCTCTTCTAACCTCCACCTCACCTTCTAGGAATCCATTTCTGTAAATTCGAACGTGAAGTTCCCAAACTTTGTCTATGGGTTTTCTAACGCTGAAAAGTTCACCCTTATATTTCGATGGTTTTGCATCTTCGAAACCCATCGCCTTTAAAGATCTGTACAATATCTTGGGTTTCTCAGGAATGTAGAGTAAAAATAAGGGAGTATTCGTTGATTCAACGTCATTGACATTTAAGCAGATTATTTCACCACTATCAAGCACGAATTTTCGAGGAATAAGGGTTTCGTAAGGTTCCATTAGACTATGTTGTCAGAGAACAATATTGCTCTTTCGCCTAAAAACGAATAAATTTTATAATCATTAATTCCACAATATTTGATGATTGACGGCTTGCCTACTCTTGATGATGTAGATTACGACGGTAAAAGTGTCCTGCTCAGGCTCGATATAAACGCTCCCATAGTCAATTCAACGATTTTGGACACGACACGTTTTGAAAGTCACATTCCCACCCTTAAGGATCTTGAGAATTCTAAGGTCGTAATACTGGCTCACCAAAGTAGACCTGGCAAGAAGGATTTCACCACGCTTGAAATTCACGCCAAAGTACTCTCCGAGCTTTTGGGAAAGGAGGTCGTATATTTAGATGAGATATTCAGTAGTAGAGTTATTGAAAGGATCAAGAAGATGGATGTTGGAGAGGTTATACTGCTCGAAAACGTCCGATTTTATTCGGAAGAGCAACTTAAGAGGAGTGCAGAGGAGCATGCTACTTCTCACATGGTCAAAAAACTGAAGGACTACTTCGATCTCTACGTAAACGATGCCTTCTCAGCTTGTCACAGGGCTCATGCTTCTTTGGTTGGCTTCCCACCCGTTCTACCTTCCGTAGTTGGCAGACTGGTTGAGAAGGAGGTAACAGCACTATCTAAGGCTTTGAAGAGTGAAGGAAGTAAGGTTTTCATTTTGGGTGGAGCAAAGATCGAAGATGCCGTAAAGGTGATGAAAAACGTTTTAACAAGAGGTATAGCCGATAAGGTTGTTCTAACTGGTGTAGTAGCAAACTACTTCCTCATGCTTTCCGGAAAGGACATCGGTGAGGTGAATAAGAAGGTTGTTGAAGAAAACAAAGAGGGCATAGACGATAAGGAGATGGTAGAACTCTACAACAAGTTCAAGGATAAAATCGTCCTGCCAGTAGATGTCGGAGTTGAGGTAGACGGTGTAAGAAAAGATGTACCACTTGAGAAGTTTGACGGGAAGGCCAAGATCATGGACATAGGTATCGAAACTATATCCATGCTTTCGGAGGAGATTCCCAAGTATGACGTAGCTGTGATAAATGGCCCAGCGGGAGTATTTGAAGATGACAGATTTACGTTGGGAACATTTGAGATTTTGAAAGCGGTAGCTAAGGCAAAATACTCAGTCGTTGGTGGGGGGCATATATCAACGGCTGCAAGGATGACCGGAATTGATAAGAAGATGGATCACGTCTCAGTGGCTGGGGGAGCTTGCATCAGATTCTTGAGTGGTGAGAAGTTGGTTGCTTTGGAGGTTATCAAGGAGTACTGGGAGAAAAAGTGGAGCAAGGTCGTCGGGAAGAGGTCTTGACTTCTTCTTTTCTATTAACCCTTCTCTAACTTATTTTTCAAATTTAGCAGAATTAGGTAGGTCTGATAAAAAAGCTAAAAGTGAATGCTAAAATAAAAATAAATCAACCACACCTCGTATAACCACAAACCCTGCAGATCTCACAACCCTCCGAATATTCGAGAATGTTACCACATTCCGGGCAAGGAGTTCCCAATCTTCTCCTCTTTTCTTCTTTGATTTCCTTAAACTCCTTAAATTCAGTTAGAGGCTTGACCTTCTTCGCATCTCCCCTCAAATACCTCTCCAAGGCCTTCGCTATTCCATCTGCGCAAGAGGTTACCATCTCCCCCTCATCGAAACCCACGGCCGGGCATCGAATGCCCTTAAGCTGATCGATTATAGCCTCTGGACTGACACCGCTCCTCAAAGCTATAGAAATTAGCCTACCTATCGCTTCAGTCTGAGATGCGAAACAGCTACCGCTCTTGCCCAAGTGAACGAAAACCTCAGCCAATCCGTAGTCATCCTCGTTTATCGTAACAAACAACGAACCGCAGCCAGTTCTGATTCTAATGGTCTTGCCGGACGTAACCTTCGGTCTTGGCCTCGGTTCGATGTACTTCTTAAGCTTTTCTATCTTCTTGGTAACCAGAACCTGCTCCTCTCTACTTCCATCCCTATAAACCGTAACCCCCTTACAGCCTAGCTCGTAAGCCATTAAGAACACCTTAGCAACATCCTCTCTCGTTGCATGGTTTGGTAGGTTTACCGTTTTAGCCACTGCGTTATCAACGTACTTCTGGAATGCCGCTTGCATCCTAACATGCCAGCTCCAGTGAATATCCAATGCACACTTGAACACCCTCCTTATCTCTTCCGGCAATTCCTTCATTCCCTGAATGCTACCTTCCTCAGCTATCTTTGCGATGAGTTCTTCACTGTACAACCCCATCTTTTTGAGTGTCTCCTCAAAAACTGGGTTGATCTCAAAGAACTCCTCTCCATTCAGTATGTGCGTTCTCTTATAAGTTAGAGCATAGACTGGCTCGATACCACTGCTACATCCCGCTATAATGCTGATCGTGCCAGTGGGAGCTATAGAAGTTGTTGTAGCGTTCCTCATCTTTATGCCCTTCTTTTCCCATACACTGCCTTTCCAATTTGGAAATACTCCTCTCTCCTCAGCCAAAGCCTGCGAAGCTTTATGAGATTCCGACTGAATGAACGACATCAGCTTCTCAGCCAACTGTAAAGCTTCTTCGCTGTCATATGGAATCCTAAGCTTGAACAACAGATCGGCCCAACCCATCACACCCAATCCGATCTTTCTATTCGCTTTTGTCATCTTTTCAATCTCGGGAATCGGATAACTGTTTACGTCGATGACGTTATCCAAAAACCTAACGGCCAACCAAACAACTTCCCTAAGCCTATCCCAATCGATATCCTTACCTTTTACAAACTTTGAGACGTTTATGCTTCCCAAGTTGCAAGATTCATATGGAAGGAGCGGCAATTCTCCGCAAGGGTTCGTAGCTTCGATTTTTCCGACATGAGGAGTAGGATTGTATTTATTTATCGTGTCTATAAAAATCATTCCCGGCTCGCCGTTTCTCCAAGCCCCTTCAACTATCAAATCGAATATCTTCTTAGCTGGAACTTTTCTAACCACCTTTCCAGTTCTCGGATTTATCAGCTCTATCTCACCGTTGTTCTTGAGAGCCTCCATGAACTTGTCCGTAATCGCAACGCTGATGTTGAAGTTTCTGAGCACACCTTCCTCCCACTTCGCCTTGATGAACTCCTCTATGTCGGGATGGTGAACGCTCAAAACACCCATATTCGCCCCTCTTCTCTTACCACCCTGCTTTATCTGCTCGGTTGCACAATCAAAGATTTTCATGAAAGAAACGGGGCCACTTGCTACTCCTTTGGTGGATCTGACTATGTCTCCTTTGGGTCTTAAGCGAGAAAAGCTAAAACCAGTGTTGTGAACTACGATAAATCCGTTCTTCGTTCCAGCTAAGTAATTTTCATAATATTCGACAGATAGATCGTAGAAAGGTTCATCAGAATAGATCTTAACGATTTCCTTAACCTCTTCCACAAGTTCAATCAACCTTCTTACTTTAGCAAGCTTCTCTTTCAGCTCATTCTCGGCTAATTTTTCAGCTTTTCTAAGAACATTCAGAACTTCGAATCTTGAAATCCTTCCTTTGATTTTCCACTGACCGAGGCCTATTATCGATCCATCTTTGAGCACGATCTTGGTCTCAGAACCGTTTGAAATCTTCCCAATAATTATAGGTCTAAGTAATTCGATAAAAGCATCATAACTAAGCTTTAATTCGGATTCATGAAGTAACAATAGACCTCCATCCGAAGCAAAGATATCGCTCAAATCTGCTCTTATCACCAAATCCCCAACTTCAAGCTCATCAGCTCTTTTCGTAACCAGTTTAAAGTCCTTGGTTAAAACAAAGAAGGGATGCCAGTCTGATGTCTGGATCCCGATATTTCCAACTCTGACCTTATACTTAGCAAACTTTGGAACGTCAAATATCCAAACTCTTGTTATCTTCGCTTTTTTGAACTCGCAACTTGTGGGATCGAACGCGTAAGTGTACAAACCATCAACCTCAACATATTTCCCATTTCCGAACTCTTTAAGCTTCTTTCCAGCAGTAACTCTTTCAAACAGCTCTCTTATCTTTAGGATTTCTCTCCCACCATCTTCATGCTCGATGAAAATTAGGGAATCACCGTTTATACAGCCTCCCCCACTCTTCTGCACCTTGGCCATATCCCAAAGCGCTTTAAAGATCCCATCTATGGAATCTTCAATCGGAATGACAAAACAGGCGGAGAGCTGATTTAGCTCAGTCCCGGCATTCATCAAAGTGGGAGAATTTGGTAAAAAAAGTTGCTCATCCATTATTTTAAAAAATTTCTTTGCTATTTCGTCTGGATTTCCGCCATAAAGTTCTTCAGCCTTAGCTATCGCATTTGCAACCCTCCAGAGCATCTGTTCGGGAGTTTCTATGATATTCCCTTCATCATCCTTCAGCAGGTATCTCTTCTTTAGAACGATCTCAGCTGTCTTTGTTAGCTTCATTTTCGAACACCCACTCCAATTTCTTCTTCGTTCCTTATTTGCTTTTTCTCGAGCAAAGATATAAATAAAATGGAACGGATCGTAAAAGTATGGGATACGTGATTGTGAGGGCTAAGATCTGCAACGTCGATAGAACGAAGTGCAGGGAAATGGAACTCATAGCAGATACCGGAGCGATATACACTGCTATTCCGAGGAATGTTCTTCTCGACTTAGGGGTTAGGCCGAAAGGTAAGAGGAAGTTTAAAATTGCAAGTGAAGAGATTAGGGAATTTGAGATTGGCAAAGCCTATATCGAAATAGATGGTGAAGGAGTCACGGCCGTAGTTGCCTTTCTGCCCGAGGGCTCCAAACCTCTTTTAGGAGTTACTACACTCGAACTTCTAGGTTTGCAGGTCGATCCGGTTACGGGTGAGCTAAAGCCGATGGAGTTACTGTTGCTTTGAAACCATTCTCACAACATCACCGATGGAATTCAACTTTGAAATCGATTCCGAATGTTTCGACTTTATAACCTAGGTCATTCCAAGTCTTCTTGAAACTTATAAGCTCTTTAAGGACGAAAAAAATACTTTTTTGTTTCGCGGAAATTTCTTCATCTTCTTCGTAAGCTTGGCTATCGGATCTCCGCAGCCGTAAAAACTCTCCATCTCGTAGTTCTCATCCTTCGAGCTTTGGAGGTCATCCGTGTTTCTTGTAGAGGTCTCGTCTATTCTCAACCCCTTTGGAGCTTTGCCGTAGTCCATCTCTAACATTTACACCATTTTTGTAGCTATTTGATCTTTATGATAATTTTTATAAATTCATCTCTATAAAAAATATTAAAGTTCGGCTATTTTCTTCCTTATCGCACTCATCAGCTTTTCAGCAACTACCTTGCCGTCCACCTTTCCTCTAAACTCCTTCATCACCAAGCCCATCAGAGGCTTAAATGCGTGCTCTCCTCTCTCTCTTATGAGATCTATCTTCTCTTCCACAAGCTTGGCAATGAATTCATCCAAATCTCCAGCCTTGCTAAGAGATTCCAATATTTCATCAACGCTAGCATTCGGATTCTGGCAG
>CAZBFC010000066.1:0-8961 GCA_964491095.1 uncultured archaeon
ATGATCTTGGCTAGAATTAATAGGAGTTTAGGTGGATTAGGTTTTAATTTTTCTGAGATATCTTTGATCTGTCTACACTTTAGGATGATAAATTTAAATTCTCCAAATCCAATTCAATCCCAATGAGAGTTTTACTGCTGATAGCTTTACTTCTGATGATCTATCCCGTGAAAGGTGCAGTGATTCATGGAACCGTTTATTCCTGGGAGAGCCTTGAACCCTTGCCTAAGGCTATTGTAACTATAAATACAACACCTGAGCAGATAGTCGTAGCTGAAAACGGTACATACTCATTTGTTGTTCCTCCTGGAACCTATGTCATTAGAGCGTACTACTATAGTCACGGTGAGCTTGAACTGTACGATGAAATGAATATAACCGTAAAAGGAAACGGAACGTACGTTTTAGATTTGATACTCTTTCCTCCGTTGAACGTTAGTGAAGATATTCCAAATATTCAGGTTTCACTTGGAAAGGAAAAGGTTGAATCGTTCCCGTTCAGCGTTCTGGCTGTTTTAGTTGCTGTAATTGTTTGTTTAATTGGATTTTGGTGGTTTGTTAGTCGTAAAAGAAGTAAAAAAGAAGTTGAATCAGAGAAAATTGAGGTTAAGGGTCGGGAAGAGCTACCCGAAGATTTAAAGAAGGCTATAGAGATTATCAAAAGGGAGGGAGGAAGGATAACCCAAAAGGAGCTTAGGAAAAAGTTGGGTTACTCGGAGGCCAAGGTTAGTCTGATCGTAGCAGATTTGGAGAGGAGGGGCCTAGTTGAAAAGGTTAAGAAGGGTAGAGGTAATATTATATTTCTCAAAGAATGATTAAAAGTCACGCTGTATCTCCCTTGAACTGAAACGGATAGACAAGGTAATTTAGATGGGATAGCCGAGATTTGAACTCAGTTGATAGATATCTTCTCAAGGAGTGAGCGAATTTAACAGGTTAAGGTAATTGAGTAGGAGCCTTGTGATTAAAAATTTCCTTCTCACAAATTCCTTCTCCTTCTTACCCATCCTCCTTGCTAACTTTTGATCCTTTAATAACTTTATTATTCTACTGGCGAAGCCCTTAACGTCTTTTGGATCGAGCAGAAATCTATTCCATCCATCCACTATTTGGATAGATATTCCTCCCACGTCGGAAGCTACAACAGGTTTTTCCTTCCAAAGTGCCTCTGTAACTGTGAGTCCGAAACCTTCCCTCACAGATTTCTGAATTATAACTGTGGATGTCCTTTGCAGAGCGTTCACAAGTATATGATTTTCGGCCGTCACAAGTATAACTTCCTCCCTTTCAATTAACCTCCTAGCTTTTCTGCTAACCCTCTTGTATATCTTATGCCCTTCTGGATCGTCCATGGCCATGCTACCACATAAAACTAATCTGCAGTCAACTTCATCTTTAACGAGCTTAAAAACTTCTATAACGCCTTAAGGATCTTTCCACTTATCGAACCTCGATATCTGAGCTATGATCGGCTTATCTGTTGGTATTCCGAACTTCCTCAGATACTTATCAATTGTGCTCTCGGAAAGTTCAATGTTTTTTGGGGAAAGAGGATCTATCGCCGGTGGAATGACTCTCTGCTCCACGGAAAGATCATCTCTTTTAAACTTATCGCAGGAAACTATAACTACATTGTACCTCAATATGAACCTCCTAAGGTATCTCCAAAGTTCCTTATTGGGATTCGATATATCCACGTGGTATCTCTAAACCCAAGGTTGTCTCTTCCTGTAAAACTTAATTAGCGGTAGAGGCTGTGGATCATGTATTATCACGCAGTCATGATCTATATGACAGTAAGTCGAGAAGATCTCGTTAACTTGAACGTAAATCTTCTTTTTAATCTCTGAAAGATTTATCTGATCTCCCTGTAATGCGTTGTGAAACTTCTTCGTTATCTGTAATATAACTCATCGATATCCCTTTGAGATAAAAACACGGGGTAATATTTTCCTGATCTAAGCTTTTCCTTTATTTGTTCCTCCAAACCTCTAATCCTTTCATGAGCTATCTCTGACCAGCCTATCCATAAGCTATCTTATGAATTGACAGAAGCCCAGTTGCCAAGCCTCCAACGCTTGGCTGTATTTCCAACCCCTTCACGACCTTAACTGGTAACCTGTTCGAAACAATTATCAGCCGACCCACAATTAAAATCCCCATTTAGTTTCCTACCCCTAAATATATTTTTTGAGAGACAGATTCTAAGCTAATGGAGAGGTCGATAATCCAGATTCGTGAGATAGTTGATCAGTTACCTGAACATGAGAGATCCTTGTTTAACCGTATCTACCGCTATTACATTGAAGTTGGGATGCTGAAATTGCCGGAAAAGATAAAAGATTGGGCTATTTCAAGATTCGGTGACTGCAGAAAACAGAAGATTGTAAGGATTACAAACAAAATAACGCTTGAAAGTACACTTTTTAACGAATTAAGGGCGAGAAGACCGATTGAGTCCGGTAAGTTTCCGTTGGAAGTTAAAGATTGTAGGTTTTGCAGGCCTAAAGAGATGACGGCAGAGGATTTATTTGGAAGGGTTGAGGGTAAGTTCTGTGTGACTTCAAGTAACATGGCAAAGTACGATTATCTGCATGCCGTTTTGATATTCAAGGATCATGAACCGTTTGTAAGTGAAAGGGATAAAATTGCTGACTTCATAGAAGTTGCGTATGAATGGTTTAAAAGGGCAAACGAATTTGATAAAAATGCAATTTATCCACTTTTCATATGGAACTGCCTATGGAGAGCTGGGGCAAGCGTAATTCATGGCCATGCACAGATTTTAATTTCGAAGGAACCGTACGCCGTGCAAGAATTTTATGAAAGGGTTAGGATGGAATATAAGAACAATTATGGTTCGGAATATCTTGAAGACTTGTATAGGGTGCACAGGAGCGTTGAGCTTGCATTCAAATGTGGAAGTGTGAAAATACTGATGTATCTAACTCCTGTGAAGGAGAAGGAGGTGTTTATGATAGCCGATGACACAACAAGATTGCCAGATGCCCTCAGCATCGTTTTGGAATGGTATAAAAGTATAGGTGTCGAAAGCTTTAACCTTGCCATATTCTTTCCACCGCTCGGTTCAAAGGATTTTATCATCGTAAGGCTGGTTGATAGGGGAAAATTATCGAGTAGAACATGCGATATAGGTTGCATGGAGCTTCTGGCAAAAACTTCGGTAGTTTCAAGTGATCCGTTTAAACTTGCAGAAAGCTTTAGAAATGGGGCCGCCGAGATTTGAACTCGGGTCACCGGCTCCCAAAGCCGGGAGGATAACCAGGCTACCCTACGGCCCCTCGTCAAATGTTAATCTGACCGCTTAAAAAATCTATCGCATCACGATTTTAATAAAATCCTAACCAATATATACTTAATCCTGCAAATTATTTTTAATGAAGTTCATCCAGGATCCAATTCATGGACAGCTTAAGCTTGAGGATTGGCAGATTGCAATAATCGACACTCCAGAGTTTCAAAGGTTAAGGAGGATAAGTCAAATTGGTTTTGCAAATCTTGTGTATCCGGGGGCGAACCATACGAGATTCGAACATTCGTTGGGCACGATGCATATCGCTAGAACCCTCGTTGATAGGATGGATGCGGATGATGATGAGAAGAGAGAAATCGTAGCTTCGGCTTTGCTTCATGACATCGGTCACGCTCCATTTTCACATTGTAGCGAGGTCATCTTAAGTAAGTATCTGAAGATCGCGCATGAGGATGTAGAAAGGATTCTAAAGAAAGGAGAGATTAGAGATGTTCTAAATGAGCTTGGATTTAGAATTGGCAGAATTGTAAAACATATCAAGGGACAATCGGAATGTAACGTAGTCAGTGGAGATATCGATGCTGATAGGATGGACTATCTAGTTAGAGATTCGTACTATACTGGGGTAGCTTACGGTGTTTTTGACATCTCTCGCCTTCTGAACAAGATCATGTTTGAAGGAAAGAAGATGATCATCGAAGCTGGCGGGCTTAAAGCGGCGGAATCTCTCCTAATCTCAAGATATATGATGTATCCTACGGTTTACTTCCACCACGTCTGCAGGATTGCTAGAAAGATGTTTGAGAAAGCTGTGGAGTTTTGCATTGAGGAGGGATTGCTTAAGGCTGAGGATCTGCTTAGCATGGATGACTATGACATCGTGGTTTTTCTGAGAAATCAGGATGGTTACCCATCTGAAATTATGAGATTGATCGATTCGAGAAGGCTGTTTAAGAGGGCAATATACGTCGGAATTGATAAGATAAACGTTACTGAAGTTCAAAGGATAAATCCAAAGAGAGCCGAAGCTGAGATTGCAGAGATGGCTGGGATAGATGAAAAGGATATAATAGTGGATATTCCTCCAATCGAGGAGGCAAAGGAATTTAAAGCAATCGTTAGAATCGATGATGAACTCAAAAGCTTGGAGGAGGTATCTTCTCTTGTTAGAGCTTTAAAGCAAGCTGAGAGGGATATCTGGAGAATGGGCGTGTATACGAAAAAAGAATTCGTTGAAGTTGTCAAGAAAGCGGCTTTAAGATTCTTCAACATCGAAAAGGTTCCAAAGCAAAAGAAGTTGGACGAACTATTTTAATAGAATGTGATAAATAGCAAACTTTAAAAATATTTACTACGACAAATCTGTATGAATTTGCTAAACACGTTATTTAACATATTCTTGGGTAATCTCGTCAGTATACCTATTCTTCAACCGTTAATCAACGCCTTGCTTAAGATTCCAGTGATTAAATATATTGTAGCTTTGATATTGTGGCGACCAGCTTTCGCAATACTGATCTTTCCCGGACTTCTAGGCCTAATGCTGGCACTGCTAATTATAATATGGTTCGAAAGAAAGTTAACGGCTAAGGTTCAGTGGAGATATGGTCCATTGGAGGTCTCTCGACCCATTGGAGGTATAATTCAGCCCCTTGCTGATGGTATGAGGTACTTCTTCCAGGAGGTTATAATTCACAGGGATGCCCATAAGGTGTACTTCATACAGTTCCCGATACTATCATTCATTCCAGCTTTGCTACCGATCTTGGTTATCCCCGCTGGAGCAATCGTTGCTATAAGAACACCCTATGCAATTCCATTCATCGTCGCCGTAATTGCCTTAATCCCGGTCATAATTTTGGGTATCGGTTGGGCTACGAACAGCAGATTTGCTTACATAGGAACTGTCAGAGAGGCGTTCATGTATTTCGCATACGAGATTCCATTCATAATTGCGGTTTTAGCGATGGTTTTGATGTACGGCTCGACCGATATCTACACGATCGTTGAGAAGCAAACGATCCCGGGAGCTATATTGAATCCGTTGGCATGCTTGGTGTTCTTCATTGCCGTGGCGATGGCCACCTCAAGGTTCCCGTTTGAGATTCCAGAAGCTGATCAGGAGATACCCTTTGGACCTTTTGTCGAGTATAGCGGTATCATGTTCGGTATAGTCATGACTCTAGCCTACGAAAAGCTGTACCTACTCTGTCTGTTGTTCTCGATACTGTTCTTAGGCGGTTGGAGTGGGCCGACGATTCCCGCTTTGGGAGATCTGATGCCGGTGATATACCTCTTCATAAAGACCTTAGTTCTCATGGCGATCTTCGTGTTCTTCAGATCAGTCTATCCAAGAATTAGACTTGATCAGGCGCTTAAGTTTGGCTGGAGTCATCTGCTATCGATATCGATATTTTCACTAGCGTTGGGTGTAATCCTAAGGGTTGCGGGGGTGATGTAAATTGCCGTTCAAGGTTGAGATCCCAAGCATGAAGATTATAGATCAGATTAAGGGTCATCTCAGTGCGATAAAGACTGGCTTGGAGGAAGTTTTTAGACCGAATAGGATGACGATCCAGTATCCCAGAGAGAGAAGGAAATATCCTGACAATTTCAGAGGATTGATCAGATTTGATCCAACAAAGTGCATAAGCTGCTTCCAGTGTGCCTTCATATGTCCGGCCAATGCCATACAGTTCAAACTCGCACCGAATGGGAAGTACTATCCATGTGTAGACTATGCAAAGTGCATATTCTGTCATTTCTGTGTAGATGCTTGCCCGAAGGGGGCAATGCAACCTTCAAAGTACCACGATGTTGCATACAGGAGCTTGGAGGAGATGCTCACACCAACCGAGTTGATGATCGAAAAACCGGACATGAAGGTTGGAGATGTTGAAGCTGTGGTCGAATTCGTTGAGGAAGATGGAAAGGTCAAGATAAAGAGAAGACATACGATCTATCTGGAGGTGCATCCAGAAGAGGGTAAGATCGAGCTCGTTAAGCATCGAGTTGAAGAATGATCATTTCTGGTAAATTTTTTTATAAAGGTAAGATCGTTGAAGGTTCCATAGTTATAGAAGATGGTATCATCGTCGATATTCGTAAGGATGTAAGCTTAAATGATAATAGTGTGGTGATCTCAAGGGGATTGATACTTCCAGCTGGTATAGATGTTCATGTTCACTTCAGAGATTTTAAGGAGAGTTACAAGGAAACAATAGAGTCTGGTTCTTTATCTGCTTTGTACGGGGGAATATGCCTTGTGATCGATCAACCAAATACCAACCCGCCCATAACGGATTCTGAGATATATTTGAAGAGAATTGAAAAAGCCGAAAAAGAATCTTTCATAGATTATGCTCTAAATTTAGGTTTGATCGAAGAGAACAGCGACAGAATTCACGACATAATTGGTGATATCGAAAAGTTCGTTAGAATTCCAGCAATCGGGGAGGTATTTCTTCAACATAGGACGATGCAGGTTAGATACGAAACTTTGGAGTCCGTAAGCAGACGGATCGGTAAATTGATCACGGTTCATGCGGAGGATCCTGAACTGATAGAGAGAGACGATGTCAGACCGAAGGAGGCTGAAATAAAAGCCGTTCAAAAATGTATCAACATTGGTAGCTTCTACTTCTGCCATGTTTCAACGCCTGAAGCTCTAAACATGATTTACAGATCAAACTCCTTTGCGGAGGTTACACCCCATCATCTCCTGCTATCTAGGGGATGCGTCACGTTTGATAGGGTGAATCCACCCCTTAGATCTGATCAAGATAGAACCGAACTCCTGAAGAATTTAAGTAAGGCCGATGTTATCGCATCTGACCATGCACCTCACACGATTGAGGATAAGAAGGAAGGCGCTCCAGGATTTCCGGGAGTGGAAACGATGTATCCTTTGATGCTGAACTTAGTTAGGAGGGGTATTGTCGATTTGAAAACCTTAGTAGATAGGATCGTTGTAAACCCCGCTAAGATCTTTGGATTTGAGAAATATTCGGGAATAGAAATTGGTAACTATGCAAACCTCGCAATATTCGATTTTTCTGATGTTAGAAAAATTCGAGCTGATGATCTTCATTCGAGGGCTGGTTGGACACCCTATGAGGGATTTGAGGCTATATTTCCAAAGACTGTAATCATCAGGGGGGTTAAGGCTTTGGATAATGGGGAGGTTTTGATCGATAGGGGGTTCGGCAACGTGGTGGATCTGAAGATTTAATCGAGATTCGGTTTCGGGAACGTTATAAGATATCAAAAATGCAAAATAAATACCAGAATCACGTAGCTTACAAAGAATATCAAACCAAAACAGAGAGCATGGATCGGTACTCTCTGTTTGGCTATATAGTACAGCAAGACCAGTGATATGATCGTGGTCGCAAGTACGCTCATATATGCATGGTTGTCCAAAATCCATGAAGTCAGTAACAGTCCCAAACCTGGATAGAATGTCGAATAAAGGATCTTTTCGCCAACTAAGGCTCCTATGCTTAACGTATCTCTTCCCCTGTAACCCCATATGATGGCACTTGCGGTTTCTGGAATCGCCGTAGCTGCGGGAACAATTACCAATGCCAATCCCATTTCACTTATGCCAGTATGCAATGCCAACTCCTTTACGGATTCGACAAGCCTCTCAGAACCTATGTAGAGTAATATCAAAGAACATAGGGATTGAATTATTATGCTTAGCGTTGGATACGGTATGATCTTACAGATGTAGAGATCATCAGCTTCTTCAATGACATCGGCGAGTCTTCTCCTGTACATCATCCAGACATAGTAGATGTACGACATGAGAAATATGATTCCAAAGAGTCTATGAAACCCGACTATGGATGGTACGATCGTAAGGGGGAAGAGTATAGTAACAAACGCGTATGGTATTATTAGTGATCTATTAACTTCAAAAGTTAGATCGTCTCTTCTTTTAAGCATGTAACCGATTATTGCAGCCAATCCGACCAACCCGTATGAAAGACTTGAAGCCATGAAAGGCTGGCCGAATATAGTTCCAACGCCGATCATTTCCTCTTTTGCAACGAAGACAGCCACCAAAAATACGATCATCTCAGGGAAGGATGTGAAAAGGGGGGAGATTATAGCTCCTATGAACGATGAACCCAAAGCAAATCTACAGCCAACGTATTCTACTGTATTTACAAATAGCATTGCAGCTAGGAACACCATTACGATACTACTCAGCAGTGAAATCACGATCTCGATCACTGTTTGCGTTTTGGAAACAGAGATAAATTACCTTTTTGTTATGTTAATTTATGGGGTTATTTGGTAGGAGACTTGATAACGTACAAGTGGAGGTTTCAACGCACTGCCAGCTAAACTGTTTGATGTGTCCTAAAAGTGTATTTCGAGAAGATTGGATTCACAGGCATATGGATTTGGATACTTTCAGAAGGATCCCATTTGAACTCTTTAAATATGCCCACCTTCAAGGCTGGGGTGAGCCACTACTGAACCCAGATATAATTGAGATGATAGAGATAGCAAAGAGGGAGGGTTGTTCAGTGGGTATAACTACCAACGGTATCCTTTTGGATGAGTTTGCAGGAGATCTTGTTAGATCGGGTGTAGATCTAGTTGCTGTTTCAATCGCAAGTCCAAATAATGAAGTTCATAAAAGTATCAGAGGTTGTGACCTCTCAAAATTGATC
>CAZBFC010000067.1:0-4465 GCA_964491095.1 uncultured archaeon
AGGGATAGATGCGTTGATGTTGGAGATGTAGAGGTTTTCGATTACAAAACTATGGCTGTAAAGTATAGGGATAACAGTAGGCTCATAATCGTTGGTAAGAGTTTGAATCTTCCTCTGTTCGTGATACTTCAGATAGAAAAATTTAAATCCGATTTTGGGAGGCTTCCAACCTACGGTGAACTTGAGAGCGATCTCTTAAAGAAGATATATCGGAAGATAGATGAGAGAAGTCGTCCCTTTTATATCGCTTGGTTAATATCTGTTTTAATCGGTATCAATGCTCTTAAGATGTACATCGAGGATCCTTCCTGTAAGGTCGAGATCAAGATTCCAAACTTTAGTGAACTAATGGAGACATATGATAGAATCCTAAATCCAACCGTTACGATCACATTCATATATTCCAGGGATTGCCCTCTCTCCAAGATGATGAGAAAGATCTTGAGAGAGATAGCAAAGAACGAGGACGTTTTCATTCTAGAAGTTGTTGCCAGTACCAAGAGGGGAAGAAGATTTATAAAGATGTTTGGAATAAAGGCTCTTCCGGCCATGATATTCGATGGTAGGTTTGTTCATTCTGGAATCTGCTCCTACGATCAGTTAAAAAGCATAATAGAGAGGGTAAGGATGTCGAAACCATCCCTATGACGGTTTGAGCAACCACTTTAAGATTTGGTTTTTTTTCATTGCAGGATCTAAGTTGTATCTAATAAAGATTTTATTTCTCTCTTTTTTAACGGATACAATCTCCCTAAGAAAACCACTATGGGTGAAGAAATTCTTTTTTTGATGCTTAGATTTACCTCCATAGGGAAACAGAGATAAGAGCGATCATTCCTTATTATCGAGATTTTTGACGGCCTCGATTATACCCTCGACATTCCTCTTCAGAAAGCTAGCGTTGATTTCGAGCTTTAAGTTTTTGTATATTTATTCTTTATAAATGTCCTGTAGATCTCAATAAGCTCTGTCCCCTTTATATTCTTCTCCAAAATTTAAATTTAATGCTTTCCATATGGAAAAGAGGAAGTTCGCGACTGCGGTGCTGTCCAAGATCGATAACCTGATGGTAGATTCGTCCACCTTTCTTAGGTTTTCGATCTCATCGGGCAGGTCGAGAATCCTTTCTCTTATAGAAACGTCTATATTCAGATCCACAATCTCGTACAGGACTAAGGGAACGTTGAATCTTATTGCGTTAAATCCTATCCTTAGTTTTCGTAGATATTATCCATTTCACTCATAAACGGGTTTAGTATACTGTTAACGTCGGCACTACCGATCGATTTTTTAAAGGGTGGTAAAGAAAAGAACTCCTTAACGTCGAACTCGTGAAACTCAACCTAAACCCTCTGGCCGTTCAAAAAACCGGTAGTACGTATGCAAGCTTGGCGGAAATATCCGATCTTCCTTGAAGAAGGACTTCTTGTACGTTATAAATTTTCTCAAGGTGTATACGTCTTGTTTGAATGTTCCTTTGATCCATCGAACACTTTTAAATATAGAGACTTGTGAATGGTCCGATCGGTCACTCCTATATAAACTTTTCCTCGAACAAGACCGCAGTACAGTTATAAAGCTTTCGGTTAGATGCTCATGTTCGAACAAACCCCCGAAATCGAAAGCTTCATAAGTCTGTCCTAAACCTACTATCATGTTCGAGTATACCAAATCTCAAATAGAGGACTGAAACCTCAATCACCGGTGGCAAACAACAGGCCGGTAAGGTTCCGTCCAAATCTCAAATAGAGGACTGAAACGGGTCTACGACGGCTATGAATCCATTGTTGTGTATGAAGTGGAAAAATCTCAAATAGAGAACTGTAACTCTCCAACCTTCCTTACAGCCCTTTTAACAGACCTCATTTAAATCTCAAATATGAGTGAATGGCAGTTTACCTCTACCGTTGTCTTCTGGTCTAGAAATCTCAAATGGAGAATGGAAACAGGCTCTTCAATAGGAGAGAAGAAGAGATTCAAATAGGTATGTCTATGCCACAAATCCCAAATGAAGAGTGGAAACGTAAATTATTTTGGCGACCAAACCGTATCTGGTTAGCTCAATCCGAAAAATCTCAAATACGGAAGCATAATAATCGTCGTAGCTGGGATGTAACTTTCAAATCTCAAAAAAGGCTATTTTTAGATATTATTTAAATAAATAATAATTAAAATAAATATTATTATAAATTAATCTAAACTAAATGAAAAACTCCAAAACTTAAACATTCATTTGGCTAAAATCCTTCTGAAGGTCAAACCGATCATAACGACCAAAGCCAATGGTAGTTCAAAGCTTGGAGATCTTTGCGTTTGAACTATCCTATAAGGAACGTTTACGTAAAGCGTTACGATCTGGTGCTTCGGTGTCGAGTACGGTTTGAAGTTTATGTGTGTTTTCTCGTAGACAACCTTGGTACCGTTGCTTAGCATTACCTCGCTTGGAACTACCTCTACCGTGTAGTTGGTGGCCGGAAGCACGTTCTCAAATTCGAACTCACAGCCTTTAACCGTGGTCTTTAGGAGGTAGATCGGTTTGTCCGTCATGTAAAGCTTTACGGTTAAATTAGCATTTTCGGGATTGTAGACGTGTCCAACTATTCGAAGCCTCGTGTTTGGCATGATAGGTTCCGGTGGATTCCATCTTATCTTCTCAGGTTTTATTTCAAGATACTCATTATCCGTTAGATTCACGGTTATCGGTCTGGTTTTCATGGGATAGATGTACAGATACGGAACGACTGCAACTCTCGAAGTGTTTTCATATCCCAGGGTTATGTTGACCCAGATCCTGTATACACCTTTTGGAAGTTCTACGGAGAACCTCCCGCTTTCGTCTGGTTTGATATGGTATATCTTCCCATCCGATAAACAGATGGTGTAGTTCTCGTTGGTCAAACGATAGCTCATAAATCCACTCTCGTATCCCAAAAAGACGTCTATCCTTTCAAGCATTTGAATGTGTCCGCTCAGCGTTACGGCAGATGCTGGATGGATCAGCAATATCAAAGCTAAGATCGGGACATATCTACCAAGTATCATGCCACTAAAAAAAATTAGATCAGACCGTTGGCCTTTGCAAATTCCGCGACGTTCTCTGCCTGACTTCTGCTTCTCACTACTTCTATCGGAACTTTCCTGAATATCCTTTCATGGGTTCTTATGACATCCTCCGGCGGCTTCGTAACCAAGCTAACGAGGATTATCACTGCCATTGTTATGAAGAAGTTAACGAAGAACACCGGAACACCCTTAAGCACAGCTCCTATCGCTCCGAAGATTCCTGGTGCATTCGGATTGAACTCCCAGCCGTATATCAGTGCTTCGAGGATTACCTCAGAAATCAATCCGTAGGCCATTCCGACTATTCCTCCCTCCTTCGTTACTCTCTTCCACCAAAGGCTCAGCAGTAATATCGGCCCGAATCCTACTGCCAAGCCACCCCAGGCTGTGGCTACCATTCCATAGACGAGTTTACTCTCACTCATAGCGTAGAATATAGCCACGATCGCAAGCACTATAACGACGATTCTACCTATGTTAACCATGTGCCTCTGCCCCAACTCCTTTCCAAGAACCTTGTGGATTATATCTCTGGTTATCGCTGAGGATGCTACGAGAAGCTGTGAGTCCGCTGTAGACATTATCGCCGCCAGTATTCCGGCTATCACGAATCCGGCAAGCCATGGTGGCATGAGGGTCGTGGCCATTGCCGGAATTATCCTCTCAGCATCCTCCACATGAACTATCCCAGCCTTTGCAAGCGCGAAGCCTATGAAACCGGCAAAGAACGCACCCCAGAGAACAAGTATCGTCCAAATTCCGCTTATGAATATTCCCGGCCTTCTTAGCTTTCTCGGATCTTCGACACTCATGTATCTGGTGACGATGTGCGGTTGTCCAAAGTAACCCACTATCCAAGATGCGTAGCCTATCGCAAAGATCAATGCCGCTAAGCCAGTAGCACCTCCGAACGGATTCAGATGCTTCGGATCTACGTTTGCCATTATCTCAACAGCCCTATCCAAACCACCGATGGCCGAAACGGCAATGATTGGAACTACTATCAATGTTGAGACCATGAACAAAGCCTGAATAACGTCCGTCCATACTACGGCAAAGAAACCTCCTGTCAAAACGTAAGCTGTTACGATTATCGCTGTTAAAAGAATGGCCGTTGTTACGTCCAATCCAAAAGCCTGCGATAGCGCCTTTCCTCCAGCCTTGAACTGTGCTGAGACGTAGGCAGTCATGAAGATTAGGATTATTATAGCACCTAGAATCCTGATAAGCTTCGTGTTGTCTCTAAGCCTGGCCTCTAGGTAATCCGGAACGGTTATGGCCCTGAACTTTCCGGTGTATATCCTTAACCTTGGCCCTATAAAAACGTAATCCGCCAGAGTTCCGAACAGACATCCTATGGCCGCCCAAAACGCACCCAGTCCGGTTGAGAATGCCTGTCCCG
>CAZBFC010000068.1:0-3077 GCA_964491095.1 uncultured archaeon
TCGTATTCTTACCGATCGAGACGTCACCGATGATATTTGCCTCTTCTATCTTACCAGCCATAACCTTTCCAGAAAACTTCATAGCGAAGTCGTTCACCTTCACGATATCCCAAGGATAGACGATATCTACCCAAGTGTTCGCCTCAACGCATCTAAATTCGTATCCATCTTCGATCATAGAGTTTATGACGGAGATCAAATCTGTCTGATCACCAATTTTTTCGAATATTTCCGATGTGAAACAGTAGATACCCGTGTTTACAAGGTTGCTTATCGGTTTTTCTGGTTTCTCGATTATCCTTTCGATCTTCCCATTAGACGTAATTATGACCCCATATTTGGATGGTTCCTCAGCTTCCTTGTATGCCAAAGTCCAAGGCTTGTTTACCTTCTTTATCGTTTCAGAATCAACTATGTTGTCTCCGGCCAAAACCAAAAACTCATCGTCGCTGATCAACTCTTCGGCCTGCTTTAAAGCGTGTGCTGTTCCAAGTTGCTGTTGCTGGATGGCGTATTCGATCTTTACACTCCATCTACTCCCGTTGCCGAAGTAATCCATTATCCTACTTCTCTTATAGCCAACGACTATTACTATATCGAGTATCCCCGCCTCTCTCAAAGCCTCTACAACGTATTCCAAAATCGGCTTGTTTGCAACCTTTATCATCACCTTAGGCTTATTTGCCGTGAAAGGTCTCAGCCTCTGCCCTTCTCCGGCAGCTAAAATAACGGCCTGCATCACAACCACCTACAAAACTCTAACCCATTCAAAACACCCTCGAATAAGGTTCGATATAACCTTCAACCTTCGCAGAAGGAGCGATAAAGACATTGTTACCTATCATCGTTCCGACGTTTATTGACACGTTTATTCCGGTTTTTACGTTATCTCCGATGATGGCTCCGAACTTTCTCCTCCCAGTTGGAATCTTTCTACCTTTAACCGTAGCGTATATCTCCTTTCCATTCAACCTAAGGTTTGCAATCTTTGTTCCAGCTCCCAAATTGCAGTTTTCACCTATCACCGAATCTCCGACATAGTTCAAGTGAGGGACGTTTGTGTTCGACATTATTATCGAGTTCTTGATCTCTACGCAAGCTCCGATGTGACAGTTATCGCCTATGGATGTGTAAGGTCTTATAAAGCAGTTTGGACCAATCACACAGTTTTTACCGATCACAACCGGCCCAATTATGTATGAACCCGATCTAACTACAGTTCCCTCACCAATTACCACGTTGCCTTTGATGTAAGCACCTTCTTCGACTTCTCCCTCGATTATCGATTCCTTGAGATCTTTCAGCATGAACTCGTTTGCCTTAAGCAGATCCCAGGGGTAGCCAACATCTATCCACGTATCCATTTCAACGGCTTTAAATTCGATGCCCGAGCTTATTGCGAGTTGTATTGTATCTGTAATCTCGTATTCCCCTCTCTTTGAAAGTGGTGTCTTTTCCAAAAATTCGACAATATCGGAACTAAAGCGATAAACTCCAGCGTTTATCAAATTTGAAGGCGGCTTTTCGGGCTTTTCTATAATCCTCTTGACTTTACCATCTTCGATTTCGACGACTCCAAAATCTTGAGGATTCTCAACTCTCACAACCCCTATCGCCATACCATCGGAGCTTGCAACCTTTTTGATATCGTCACAACCGACTATGTTGTCTCCGTTTAGCATTATGAAATCATCCTCAATTAGATGAATTGCAGATCTTAAAGCGTCAGCTGTTCCGAGCTGTTTTCTCTGAGAAACGTATTCTATGTTTACACCAAAATCGCCACCGTCACCAAAGCGTCTTCTGATGATCTCATCCTTATAACCTACCACAAGCACGATATCATTAATACCAGCCTTTTTAAGCTCGATGATCAGATGCTCCAGAATCGGTTTGTTTGCTATTGGTAGCATAACCTTCGGCTTTGTGTACGTAAGAGGGCGCATTCTAGTTCCTTCTCCAGCAGCTAGGATTACAGCTTGCATCGATTAACCCCCTGCAGATAGACAAATATCCAACTATATAATATCTTATGGGAAATATATAACTATTTGTTAAATTTATTTTATTAATGAAAACATTATTTTTTCAAACTCTTTGGCTTTAGTTCTCCAATCGTAATCATATAAGTTTATCTTTAGGAAAATTTTTTTAACTAATTCTTTGTAATCTATATTTAATAATTGTTTTATGATATTGCAGAGTTCATCGGATGTCGAATAAAAGAACACGTTACCAGGATTTATTTTAATAACATCGGGCAGCGGTGTAGATAGGATGATCTTCCCGCATGCAGTGTACTCAAAAAACTTATTTGGTAATGCAACATCCGATACGGGGGATCTCCTAAATGGTATCAGGCAGACATCCATTCCCGCGATGTATTTGGGCAGCATGTTGTAGGGAACAAAGCCATGGAATTTTACACAACCTTCAAGCTCAAGTTTCCTGACAAGTGATTGTATCTCGTCCTCGTAATCTGTAAACAAGCGTTTACCGATGATCGATAGCTTGACATCTATTCCGCTATCCCTCAGCTTTTTGACGGCATATAGAACTGTTTCTAAGTCGATCCATCTCTCAATTGAACCTACGTAACCGATGACGAAATCGTCCTCATCATATCCGAGTACCCTTTTACCTTTTGCGACACTTAACGGCCTAAAGATTGAAGTATCAACACCGTTTGTGATTAAAATGGGGTTTATTTCAAATGTTCTTAAGACTTCTACTAAACTCGGCGAAACTGTCGTAACAACATCACTCTCTCTTAAATTTGTTAATGTTATATATAAAACACTACTATATAATATTTTTTTTATTAATTTATTTTTATAATATACTGCAGCAGAATCCGGATACCAATCCTTCAAATCGAATATAACTGGAATGCCTCTCTTCTTAGCATTTTTTACTGCTGCATACCCGGCCAGAATATGGGAAGCTACCACGACATCGATATCCTCCTTTTCCAAAACCTTACCGATCACGTAGAAATGGTATGGGGCATTGATCAGGTAATGTATTGCTGGATTTTTAACGGGAAATATCGTGGCTTCATGGACGTTCAGATTAGT
>CAZBFC010000069.1:0-11352 GCA_964491095.1 uncultured archaeon
AGGTCACCGTCCGGAACTCCAACGACCGCTACATCCTGAACCTTATCGAACTGCCTTATGAACGTCTCAATTTCGATCGGATAGACGTTGAAACCTCCAACAATCACCAACTCCTTCTTCCTACCCTTGAACGTTATGTAACCCCTCTCATCCATGACACCAAGATCTCCGGTGTAAAGCCAGCCGTCTTTGATGGTCTTGGCAGTTAGCTCGGGCATCTTGTAGTAACCCTTCATGACGTTGTATCCCCTGCAGATTATCTCTCCAACAACCCCTCTCGGAACCTCCCTTCCCTGATCATCGACGATCTTAACCTCTATGTCCGGCAATGGCTTTCCAACGGTCTTCACCCTGTCCTCTATGCTGTCATCTAAGCTCGTCATCGTTATGCCTGGTGATGCTTCGGTCAATCCGTAGGTTATGCAGAGGTTGCAACCCATCTCCTCAAGTACGGCTCTCATCAGATCCTCTGGGCAAGGAGCCCCGGCCATTATTCCAGTTCTGAGCGATGAAACATCGTACTTCTCCATTCTGAATAGCCTTAGTTCTCTTATGAACATCGTCGGAGTTCCGTGAATCATCGTGCACCTATACCTCTGAATCGTTTCGAGCGCATCCTTCTCGTTGAATACCAGTAGCGGAGCGATGGCACCACCGAAGCAGGCCATCAACGTTATCGACATCACACATCCAAAGCAGTGACTGAACGGAACAGGCACAACCAACTTATCCTTATCCGTAACCTTCATGTTCTCTCCCTGATCGAACGCGTTCTTGATTATCTGGTACTGTGAAAGCATAACTCCCTTCGGAACACCGGTTGTGCCCGATGTGTAGAGGATTAAGCAAACGTCATCGGGATGAACACTGTTTACGAGCTTTAGAAACTCCTCATCCTTCTCCCAACCCTTTCCAAGCTTCAGAAGATCTTCGAAAGTCATACCACCGAGCTTTCCTGCCTCATCAGAATCTCCAGCGACTATGAAGTGCTTAAGCTCTGGGAGTTTGTCTCTGATCTCGTTGAGCATGTCAACGAACCTCCATTTACCCATAGTTCTGTATGTTATGATCGCCTTTGAGTCTGAGTGGCCTATTATGTGCTCAGCCTCGATCGTCTTGTACCAGTGATCGACAGGCACCAGCACAGCTCCGATCATCGGAACTGCCCACCATGTGATGACCCACTCCGGGAGGTTCTGCATCCACAGGCTGACCTTATCGCCCTTGCCTATTCCGAGTTTGTACAATCCATAGGCAAGTCTGTTGGCCATTTCAAAGAGTTCTGCATACGTTAAAACCTCATCCTGATAGATCACCGCTGGATTATCTGGATACTTCTCCGTTATCCTTTCAAGCATCTGACGAAAGGTTTCAAACCCTCTGTACGGCATATCTATCACCATTAATAATTTTAATGAATGTTTACTAACAGTTATGAAGGGTATAAAAATAATTCGATCTAAGCCTCGTTCTTAAGTTCGGGAAATTCGCTGTAGAAGTACTCGTATTCACCCCTTTCTCCTCTCTTCTTCCTTTCTTCTTCGAGTAATCTCAATTCTTTCCTCCTGATTTTTCCACTGATCGTTTTTGGCAAGCTATCTACGAATTCTATAATTCTGGGGATCTTATACTTCGCAAGGATGTTCTTGCAGTGTCTGAAGATGTCCAAAGCAAGCTCGCGGGATGGCTTATATTCGGGCCTAAGGACTATGAACGCCTTCACGATCTGCCATCTTATTGGATCTGGACTGCCAACAACGGCAGCCTCAGCGACTGCAGGATGTTCGAGTAGTGCGCTCTCAACTTCGAAGGGGCCAACCCTATAATCGGATGTCTTTATAACGTCATCGGCCCTTCCAACAAACCACCAGTATCCATTCTCATCGAAGTAAGCCTTATCTCCAGTGTAGTAGTAGTTTCCGATGAAGGCATCCTCCCTATCCCTTCCTATGTATTTGACGAACAGTCCGATCGGTCTCCACCTGTCGAGCCTTACCACTATGTGTCCAACCTCGTTTGGCTTTGTGATTTCGTTTCCATCGTCATCTACGAGTGTTATGTCGTACATGAACGTTGGTCTGCCAAACGAACCGGGAACTATCTTTCCACCCTTAAACCATGGAGGATTTCCGATCATTGCAGTCGATTCCGTCTGCCCATAGAAGTCTCTGATCTCCGTTCCCGTATGCTCCTTCCACCTTTCGAATATCTCAGGATTTAGTGGCTCTCCCGCACTTACCACATCTCTAAGAGCTTCGAATTTGAGATCCTTGTAGTCCACAAGCATGAACATCCTCCAAGCTGTTGGAGGTGCGCAAAATGTGTTTACACCGTAGCTGTCGATTGCCTCGAGGTACTTCTTAGCGTTGAACCTCTTAAAGTACAATCCTAAGACCGTAGCTCCAACACTCAGCGGTGAGAAGAAAGAACTCCAAGCGAACTTCGCCCATCCAGGAGCGCTTAGGTTGTTGTGAACGTCTCCTGGCTGAACGTTTATTATGCACGCTGTTATCAAGTGTCCTACTGGATACGAAATGGCAGTATGGAGAACCCCCTTAGGTAAACCGGTGGTTCCAGATGTAAAGAAGCAGAAGATTGGGTCATCAGCCTTGGTTTTTGCACCTTCACAGCTAGATCTTTCGGATTTAATACTATCATAAGGTTCCCAGCCGTCTTTATCTCCAATAACGAGCTTAACTTTGGGTTTTACGTTAAGCTTGCTCAAAGTTTCGTCGATGATCTTTGCCGATGCCTCATCAGCTATTATAGCATCCGGAGGACAGACGTTAAATCTATACTCTATATCTCGCTCCTTGAGTATGTTGGCAAGCGGAACTCCGACAAATCCACCCTTAACTGCTGCATAATGACCCATCCAAACCTCCGGTAGTAGAGGGGTCATTATGTAAACGTATCCACCCTTATCAACTCCATGACCCCTTAAGTAGTTCACAAGCTTGTTTCCTTCCGATGCAAAGTCATTGTAGCTATACTTTATTTCCTCACCGTCTTCCAAGCTAACCCAATGCAAGGCCGTTCGATTTCCATTTTCTTTAACATGAATTCCCTCAAAAACCTCATCAGCCCAGTTAAATTCTTCTATCTTCATTTTGTTTAACCTATCAAAGAATTCCTTCATAGCCATCTCTTTCTCTTCATTGTCACTGAGTTTGATCAATTCTATAAACTCCCTGTAAACATGTTCGAGTGTCATTAATCACAACCGAAATCGAATAAATTTAAGAATTTATCGGAAATGATATGAATGTCTACATGAGCTTTGCAAACCTTTATATTCATCTGCCATTCTTAAGCTTTTGCTATGAGAAACATATACGTCGAAAGGCTCATTCATATTCCAGTTGAACAGCAAAAAATCGAAATCGTCGAAAGGAAAGGCATAGGCCATCCAGACAGCTTGGCAGATGGGATTGCAGAAGCTATGAGCCGAGCTTTGAGTAGAGAATACATCAGAAGATTTGGAGTTGTTCTTCACCACAACACAGACGAGACTCAGATAGTGGCTGGAAAGGCTAAGCCAGCATTTGGCGGAGGAGAGCTGATAGAACCGATATTTGTTCTACTCGTTGGAAGAGCTACAAAGGAGTTTGAAGGAGTTAGTATCCCAGCAGATAGGATAGCTTTGAAGGCCGCAAAGGAATATGTCAAAACGCACATGGCCAACTTGGATCCAGAAACAGACATGATATTCAATGTCAAGCTTGGAGAGGGTAGCACGGACCTGAAAGATGTCTTTGCAAGGAGAAAAGGTGAGGTTCCAATGGCCAACGACACCTCCTTCGGCATAGGCTTTGCTCCCCTCACCGAAACAGAGCGGTTGGTCTACAACGTCGAAAGGAGAATCTACAACGAATTCAGAAAGCAGGAGAAGGCTATAGGAGAGGATGTCAAGGTTATGGGGCTCAGAGAAGGAGATAAGATCACGTTAACGGTAGCATGTGCATTCGTTGACAGGTATCTGAACAACATCAAAGAGTACATATCGGTTAAGGAGGAGCTTACGAATTGGATCAAAGAGATTGCAGGTGAATATACAGAGAGAAAAGTTGAGATCAACGTCAATACTGCAGATGACTACGAGAGGGGTTGCGTGTATCTGACTGTCACAGGTACATCGGCTGAGCAGGGTGATGACGGAAGCGTTGGAAGGGGTAACAGATGTAACGGACTCATTACGCCCTGCAGACCGATGAGCATGGAAGCCTCGAGCGGAAAGAATCCTATAAACCACGTCGGCAAGATCTACAACATCCTAGCAAACTTCATCGCTAGGGATTGCTACGAAAACATCGAAGGGATTGAGGAGGTTTACGTTAAGATCCTGAGCCAGATCGGAAAGCCGATAAACGAGCCCCGTGCCTTAAGCATTCAGATAATTCCAAAGAAGGGTTACGAGGTTGAAAAGATGGAAAAACAGGCTATAGAAATAGCTGAAGGTTGGCTGGATAATATACTGAAAATTACGGATATGGTTATAGAGGGTAAGGTTAGCACGTTTTAATTATTTTATAGCTTTATTTTTAATCTAAAAAGAAAAAAGATTAAACTTGCTCGAAAGCCTTCTGCAATGGTGGAACGACTTGCTTCTTCCTTGACATTACCCCATCTAACCAAACGCTCTTGCCTTCAAGCTTCTTGCCGAATGCGATCTCTACAACCTGTGGGAAGTCCGTGATAACAAGCAACTCTGTTCCTTCCTTCATTATGTCCGTCAGCATGAAGAATATTCCAGCGTAACCTCCCTCTTCCTTCATCTTCTTCATCTCTTCGTAGATCTCATCGATTCTGTCCTTGACCAATCCCAAGTCTACAAGCTCGATCTGACCGATTCCAACCTTCTTTCCGGCCATGTCGAAGTCCTTGAAGTCTCTCGTTATGATGTCCCTTGCAGACATACCCTCAATCGCTGAAAGCTTAGACTTGAGCTCGATTCCAAACTTCGTTATGTCCTCGATTCCCGCGATCTTTGCCAATTCCTCCGCAATGGCCTTGTCCATGTCTGTTGTTGTGGCCGACTTGAATATGACGGTGTCACTCAGGATTGATGCCAACATAAGTCCAGCCATCTCCTTTGGAATCTCGATACCAGTCCAGTCAAAGAGCTTCTTGAGCACAGTGGCTGTACAACCGACCGGGAAGTTTACGAACAGAATCGGATTTGGCGTTGTGACATCTCCGATCTTGTGATGGTCTATGATTGCAATTATCTCAGCCTTGTCGATGTTGTCCGGAGCCTGAGTCTTTTCGCTGTGATCCACGAGTACGATCTTCTTTCCTTCAGCATCCGTCATTATCTCCGGAGTTGGAACTCCAAACGTTTCGAGGACGAATTTGGTTTCGGGATTTGGTTCTCCCTGAATAACCGGCACAGCTTCGCCATCGATCTTTATCAATCCACCCTTCTCCCTCCACTGATTCAGCAGATATGCAACCACTATCGCAGAACAGACCGAATCCGTGTCTGGATTCTTGTGTCCAACAACATACACCTTCTCAGCCATGTCGCTATGATGACTTTGCTAATAGATAACATTTTCGAATTTTTTTGATGCTAAAGTCTTTTTTAACGACTTCGAACCTTCCACTTTGTGAGCACACCTCTTCCGAGTTTTTCAACCGAAATCAGTTCGAGCTCGATCGGTGGGTTGAACGATAAACCATCAACTATCGTTGGAGCTTTAGCTCCTCCTATGATCATGCTGCCGTAGTATACATAGATCTCATCAACCAAACCCTCCTCCAGCAGACCATAGTTTAAAGTTGCTCCACCTTCAACCATAACCTTCCTTACGCCAATTTCGTAGAGGTATCCCATTAAAGCCTTCAAATCAACTTTACTCTCGCCAAAAATGACGACTTCAGCTTTATGCCTTAACTCTTCAACCTTACTTCGATCTGCTAGCTTCGATACGGCTACTATCGTCCTAGCCTCTTCATTTAGAACTTTGGCATTCAAAGGTATTCTGCATCTACTGTCCACAACAACTCTAATAGGATTTTCTGGCTTTCCTTGATCAGTTCTCCACCTTCTGAGTTCTTCACTCTTAACGGTTAGACGTGGATCATCTGCGAGAACAGTTCCTATTCCAACCATTATAGCATCACTTTCAGCCCTTAACCTATCAACTCGCTTAAAATCTTCTTCGCAAGAGATTTTAAGCTGTCTTCTGCTTTCATCACTGATCTTCCCATCCACACTTGCGGCGATGTTGATGAATACAAAGGGTTTCACGATTCAATCAATTTACATCAAGCAATATATCCCTATCTTTCTCAAAGCAAAAATCTACCTACCGAAAAGAATAGATCTGATTAACTCTTTAAAAGCTCCTCAAGCCTTCTTTTAGCCTCTTCGACCCTCTCCTTATCTTTCCCAGAGAACTTTATTATCACATAACCGGGCTTTGGATATGAACCGATTTGAACATCCCCAAACTCGTCAACCACCTTGTTCAACTGGTTCAAAATCTTCTCCTCGTAACCTTCAACCTTAAGCGTCGTCTCATAGTATTCCTTCTCACCGAACCTCGGCAAAATCTTCTCAAACACATCCTCCATCTCAGCAGGAACACCGGGCATAACTGCGATGTTTTCGATGACGTATCCAGGAGCAACGCCTACATCGTTATCTATCACCTCAGAACCTTCTGGAAATGTACAAACTTTCTTCAAAGCTTCCTGATTTGCGTTTGGATATTTTTGCCTTAGTTTTTCGAAAACATCCTCATAGAGAACGAGCCTTCTGTTGACGGCCTTTGCAATACCTTCGGTTGTAACATCGTCGTGCGTAGCCCCCAAACCTCCGGTTACCAAAACGAAATCCGCCTTTCTTCTCGCCCTATCGACCTCCTCAGCGATGTCATCGATGATATCCGGCACGGTAATAATCCTAATAACTCTATGACCCTTCTGCGTGAGTCTTCGAGCCATATAGGTCGCATTGGTATTCGAAATATCCCCACTGAGAATTTCGTTACCTACACTGACGATTATAAATTCCATGCGATTTTATAGGTTTGGAAAAAGAAAAATTTTGCGATCTACTCTTTCTCAGTTATAAACTTGGTTACCAAGCTTGCCGGAATAAGCTCAAACAGCATGTCATCGCTGAACGATGGCTCAACGATCTCTTCAAACTCAACTTCGGCAAACTTATAACTTGGCGAAGCAACGTAAAGATCCTTTGAGAAATGCTTCGCCGTCAGAGCGAGTGGTAGTGTACCTGTTTTGTTTATGAAGGAATCCCTAAGGACGGCATCTGCCCCAACCACCACGATATCGCAAGCTCTAACGGCATAGCTTATGGCTGAATCTGGAAAAGTCGTGGCCAACAGTCCCCTCCCTCTCAAATACCTTGCCATCTCCAAACCCTCCCTGCCAGGAGTCGATTCCAAAACTATAACGTGCTTGGCCTTCAGCAATCCTTTCTCAACGATATGACTTCTGCTTATCGTTGTGACGACCTTACCCTCAGCAATCCTTTTAAGGTTCTTTGCACATCTTTCGTCCATCTCCTCAATCTCGGCTTCGATCTCGGAAATAGCCTTTCCCTCCTCAACCTGCTTCAACAGCCATCTAAGACCTGCCATGGCCTTATGCACGGAACAAACCTTCTTGCATATTTCAATTCTTTCGTTCTTTCTTTTTGTCCTCTTTAGCAGTTCTATGGTCATTCTGATGATCCTAGACTGTCCACTCGATCTGTCTTTGAGAACAGTCTCAAGCTCCATGATTGCATTTAGCAAACGATATTATTTTTACCTTTTGAAATTTCTTTATGATCGATCTCCACATACACTCCGTTTTTAGCGATGGGGAACTGATTCCATCTGAGATAATCCGAAGGATGGCCGAAATCGGAAACGAAGGGTTGGCCATCACCGATCATGCAGATTTTTCGAACATAAGCTGGATAATGCAGAACTTTAGAAAACTCATGGATTTCAGGGATGATTACGAGTTGGACGTTCTGTTTGGCGTTGAGATAACACACGTACCTCCAAATATGATCGGCAGAGCCGTCGAGTTGGCTTGGAAAGAGGGAGCCGAGATAGTGATAGTTCACGGCGAAACGATAGTCGAGCCAGTTAAGGAGGGAACGAATTTTGCAGCTGTACAAGAAGAAATCGATATTCTTGCACATCCCGGACTTATAGACGTTAAGACAGCAGAACTTGCAAGGGAAAACGGGATATATCTCGAAATTTCGGCAAGAAAGGGGCACTGCTTAACCAATGGACACGTTGCCAGGATAGCGCAGGAGGTAGGATGCAAGCTTGTGATAAATACCGATGCTCACTCTCCAAGCGACTTCATAGACACTCAAACCGCAGTAAAGATTCTAAGAGGAGCGGGGGTTATAGATGTTGAAGAAGTTCTTAACAACTCTAAAAGGATTATAAAGAAAAAACTACGACATTAGTTGACTTGCCCAAAAAATTTTAACGGTATAAAGTGGATACATATTAGCATGGAAATAAGGAAACTTCAGCTCATCGGCGGCTCGAGCTACATGATAAGCTTACCAAAAAGCTGGATTAAAGAGAACAATCTAAATCAAGGTGATGAACTGATTTTACAAGTTGATAAATGTGTCGTAAAGATCTTTCCTAAGAAAAGTACCGAAAACATCTTTAGGGTAAAAATAGACAGAATTCCGAGCGTTGAGGATAAATTTCTGAAAAGGTTTATCTATGCCCTATACATTCAAGGTCCAGACGAAATAGTAATTGAAGATACACTCTCGCCGAAGGTAGTTACAAAGTTGAGCGAAATCGTTAGGGATCTAATCGGACTTGAAATTATCGACGTTACAGATTACAGAGTTGTTATGAAATGTCTAACCGCTTCAGACTTCGATATTTCAGGAGTTTTAAAGAGGATGAGCCAGATCGTCCTTGAGATGATGGATGTCATTGAGGAGTACCTTAGAAAAAGAAACCCATCGATATTGAGTGTAATTCCCAAACTCGAAGAAGATGCAGACAGATTCTACCTGTTAGCCGTTAGACTTGAGCATAAGCTTCTGAAGGAGCTCTCATGCCCGACGAAGTGGAACGAGATGAAACAACTTTTAGGTTCGAGGATCGTTGCCAAGTTGCTTGAGGAGGTTGCAGATGCCCTTTATGACACTTCAGAGTTTATATTGAACGTTAACAACGGTGAAATCCTTCCAATTTTGCTCGATTTGAGGAGGATCTTCAAAGTTGTATTGGAGTCTTACTTCAACGGGAACGTACTTGTCTGTGAGGATGGAATAGAGATGGCAGAAGAGCTTGAGGACAGAATCCTCAAAGCGAGAGGAATTAATGAAGGAGTCCCCTGCAAACTTGCCCTGGAATCTCTACTTGAGGCTTGTAGACACGTTAAATCGATCGGAGAGATAGCTTTTAATAAAGCTGTTAGAGAGACGATGATGGTGTAGGATATGCCAAACTACCTCGTAGTTTTGCAGGGTGCGTGGATCGTAAGGAACGTCAAAACCATTAAGGATGCAATGAACATCGCAGTTGCCGAAGCTGGAAAGAGATTACATCCCGACCTAGACTTCGTTGAGATAGACGTTGGCGTTACTCAATGCCCCAAATGCCACGAAAATCTAAAGAGTGTCTTCATGGTGGCTGGAACCGCTTTGGTAGGTCTAATCTTTGAGATGAAGGTCTTCAATGCTCAAAGCAAGGAGCATGCGGCAAGGATCGCAAAATACGAGATAGGTAAAAGGTTGCAGAGGGTTCCGTTGGAGGTCTTGGAAGTTATCGAGATTGACTGACCTTCTGATGATCGATCTTCTCGTTTGTAAGTAATTTATCGACTTTATCCTTTGGTGGAAAGTTCCTTGCTCCATAATATTGGATGTTGTAGCTTGCTACGAAGTTTCCTAGCTTTAAACAGGTATCGATCGGCAAACCTTTCAGAAATCCATATAAAAATCCGGCCGAAAAGGCATCTCCCGCTCCGGTAGTGTCGACAACCTTTTCAACTTTAAAAGCTGGCTGATAGAACTTTTTTTCTTCTGTAACAGCCTTACTACCTCTGCTTCCAAGTGTGATCACCAGTATCTTCACGAACTCGAGAAGATCATCTTCAGAAACGTTCAAGCTCCTAAATTCCGGCTCAGAAATGATCACCAAATCAGTAAATCTTAAGAGCTCCTTGAGTTTCTCAAATCCTAAAAGGGTGTATGGATAACCGGGATTTAATATGACAAATTTTCCATGTTCCTTAGCTTTCTTAGCTATCTCAAAGTGAACTTGAAAGCTCCGCTTCGATGGAAACGGATCCAAGTAGAAATAATCTACTTCTTCGTAATCCTTTTCATCTATCTTTAATTCAACTATACCAGATGCATTTGGATGCACGAAGAACGTTCTCTCACCGTATCTATCGACATAAACGTCAACTCTACCCGTTAGCTCATGTGTAACGTTGAGCCTTAGCTCGACTCCTCTCATACTCTCTATGAAGAATCTTGCATCTTCGTCTTTGCCGATCGTTGAGTAAAATCTACATCTAACCCCAAAGCTCGCTAATCCAGCTATTACGTTCGCACAAGCTCCACCAGGCATTCTTATGAAGTTCTTTACGATGGCGTGACCTCCCCTCTGCGGGTACTCATCGATCGTATAGATGTAATCAACCAAAGCCGGACCAACTCCAGCAATCATGTTCGGAAGTATATGATAGATCGATAAGCTTTTTCTAAGTTACATTGTAATTCTAAGGGATGGATATCGATGAACTCAGAGATTACCTCTCAAGCTACGTCGTAGATATCCTTAAGCAAAACGGAATTTTAAAGTTGTTTCCACCTCAAATTGAGGCAATTCGTAAAGGTCTGTTCGAAAGAAAGAACATGGTCATAGCAATACCCACGGCAAGTGGAAAAACACTCATAGCGGAGCTTGCAATGGTTAAAGAGGTTATAGATGGTGGAAAGTGTCTTTACACTGTTCCTTTGAGAGCGTTAGCCAATGAGAAGTTTGAGGAGTTCAAAAAGTGGGAGAAGATAGGAATCGAAGTCGGAATAACGACTGGCGATTACGAATCGAGAGATGAGTGGCTTTCAGATAAAGATATAGTCGTCGCAACGGCTGAAAAGGCTGATTCTCTGCTGAGAAACAATGCAGGTTGGATGAAAGAGATTACATGCCTGGTTGTTGACGAAATTCACCTTTTGGATTCTGCCGATAGGGGAGCAGTTTTGGAGGTTTTAATCGCCAAGATGCGGAGGATAAATCCCAATTTAAGAATAATTGCGCTATCCGCCACGATTCCAAACGCCGATGAGATTGCCGAATGGCTGAATGCAGAGTTGATTAAAAGTGACTGGCG
>CAZBFC010000070.1:0-2218 GCA_964491095.1 uncultured archaeon
TGAGCACATTTACGATAAAAATCTTGAGACCATTATAAGAATGTTTTACGATATTGTTTTAAAAATAAAGAAGGAAGATGAATTGTTCAGATTTGGAAGGGATACCTACCTTATCGGAGTTGAGCAAAGTTCTATTCCAGAGATAAAGCCAAGATTTGGGAGGTACATAATCGATTCAAGAGGTAGGTTTATCAGAGTGTAGACTGTTATTGCAATCGTACAGAGCTTGATGTACACAGCAATCGCCCTTTCGATATCGTTTATGTTTGGCAACCTACCGGTCCTTATTTCATAATGCCCAGGCTTGATTAGAGTGACATTTAAAACTCCAGCCATCGCTGAAATCGGATAGCCCCCGTTCAGCTTGATCTTTCTATATTTTCTTATGACTTTCAAAGCATTGGGTCTCAGTAGAAGGAACAATAGAACTGAAAGTCTTGCTGGGATGAAATTTAGAATATCGTCGAGTCTTGCGCAGAACTTCCCAAAGCATTCGTACCTTTGAGTCCTGTAACCTATCATAGCATCGCAAGTGTTGATAGCTCGGTAAACCAATGCACCTGGAACACCAAAAAATGTATAGTAAAACAGAGGTGAAAATACTCCGTCAACGAAGTTCTCAGCTACAGATTCGATTACGGCCGAACAAAGCAGGTTATCGTTAAGTTTTGAGGTGTCCCTACTTACGATCTTTTGAACCTCCTCTCTTAGGACTCTTCCATTCTTGATCGTTCTTCTGGCATGATCTATCATACTTTTAATTGAGATGGATGTAAACAGTAGGTAGAATTCAAGCCATTTGGTAAGGTGTGCAAGTAAAAGGGCGAAGATTATAATTCCAAGTGTTAGCATCGCTCCGACAAAAAAATCGCATCTACAGTTCTTTCTGGTATACCTTCTATCCACAAGCTCAACGATTTTACCAAACCAGACCGTGGGATGGATAAATCTCGGTGGTTCTCCAAACACCAAATCCAAGGCAACGGCTATCAGCAAGGTTAGAACCTTTTCCACAGTACAAATGTGAGGGAAGATTTTAAAAACTCTAGAGTAGTTAATAGGTTTAAGCCGGGGTTGCCGAGTGGTAAGGCGCGGGCCTGGAGAGCCCGTGTCCCGTAAGGGACGCGTGGGTTCGAATCCCACCCCCGGCGCTATACTGTTACCGATGATGAATTTCGGTCGCGCTGATTCTATGATGAAATTTCCTGCGGCTGAGGCCTCAGTAAGGCTTTTTCATCACAACTCAGCAAGGGGTCCAGATCATCATCGGTTACAACCACCAGGCCGTCAACTTGCAATTGTTCCAGTCGTTTAAAATCCTTTGCGCGGATCTGTGCGTGTCCGGCTCTCCACCCTTCTTAAGAAATCCGAATTTTAGTGCAATTTTCTCAAGGGTTTCCTCGCTCGGTTCCGGTTTTATACCGTACAGTTCCTCAAAGTTTGAACCTTCAGCGTTTTTAATCTTCTCGAGCAGTATAAATGCAGACTCTTCGACATCATCTGGAAATAAGATCTTTGCCCAATCTCTATTTGCGAACTCTTTCGGTATTACACCTGGCAGATCGGAAATCAGAAGTTTGCTGGTTATCCTAATCCACTGCTTGCCTTTAGTATGTCCCGGAATCGGTGCAGTTGAGACGACCGTACATTGAGCCAGCATGTTGATCAAACTCGACTTTCCAACGTTTGGAAATCCGACAACCACTAATTTGGCTTTCTTGTCCCCAAAATGGTTTTTAAGACTTCTTCTGAGTATCCAAAATCCGTAAAACTTCTTGCTTGAGACGTGAACGACATCCACGGCTTTACTCTGTTCCTTCAGGACTCTTTTACATCTATCTGCAAATTCCTTTGGTACTATATCTACCTTGTTTATTATTATCCAGAACGGCTTGCTTAATTCTTCAAACAGATTCTCAAGCCTCTTACTTCTAAATTCATTTGGACATCTCGCATCGACTACCTCCAAAACTCCATCGCTACTCTTGATTTCACCGATGACAGTTTTCCACGAACTCATTAAATCGTTCTTGGTCAAACAGATAAAATAGTATGGGCCCGGAGGGATTTGAACCCTCGACCGCCCGGTTATGAGCCGGGCGCTCTGACCTGGCTAAGCTACGGGCCCTTATGAATTTTTGTCCGTAAGGGTTTATGAAGTTTATGGTATTTTGATTTTTTCCGAAAGCTTGTCATACGTAACTCTTGAGCCTTTCGA
>CAZBFC010000071.1:0-10603 GCA_964491095.1 uncultured archaeon
CCTTAGCGATCTTTTCGATGTCGCTCTGCTTGACTCTTCTAACTGCTAATACGCCAGCTTTGGCCAAGTAGTACTGAGCCAAGTCGTCGATGCCCTTCTGGCAGAACACCACGCTCGCTCCTACCTGAACGATCTTGTCGACCATGTCCTTGATCATCTTCTCCTCCTGCTCGATGAACTTCTGCAACATCTCTGGGTCTGTAATCCTGATCTCTGCATCGGTTTCAGTCTCCTTAACCTCAAGAGCAGCCTTTAGCACGGCGATCTTAGCGTTCTTCACTCTCTTGGGCATTCCTGGGTGAACTATCTCCTTGTCGATGACGATACCATCGATCAACTGTGTATCCTCAACACCACCACCGTGCTTCTTCTCAAGCTTGATGTTATCCTCATCAACCTTGTAACCGCTGTCAGTCTTCTCTGCAACCTTCTTAACAGCCTGAACGACCAAGTTGGCCAAGTGTTCAACCGCATACTCCGCATGCTTTCCTGTTATTGCCGTAGCAGCTACCTTCTTGAGTGTCTCCTCATCTTCGATGTCGATGTTTATTGCGATCTCATCCAGTATCTGCATGGCCTTCTCAGCTGCCATCCTGTAACCTCTTGCGATTACAGTCGGATGAATGTCCTGGTCAAGAAGCTCTTCAGCCTTCTTCAGCAGTTCACCAGCCAGAACTACTGCTGTCGTTGTACCATCTCCAACCTCGTTCTCCTGTGTCTTTGCAACTTCGATGATCATCTTTGCAGCTGGATGCTCGACATCCATCTCTTTGAGAATCGTAACTCCGTCGTTTGTGATCACCACATCTCCAAGGCTATCAACGAGCATCTTGTCCATTCCTCTTGGCCCTAAGGTTGTCCTTACAGCTTCAGCGATAACTTTGGCGGCCATTATGTTCATCCTCTGAGCATCCCTACCAACAGTTCTCTGTGTTCCCTCCTTAAGGATCAAAATCGGCGTACCTTGCAATGTTGCCATTCACAACCACCCCCTTGTGTGGAAGAGTAGGATAAAAGTTCTATATAAGATTTGCGGTAGAATTTAAACTCATATGAAAATTTTATAATTTTATCATGAGTCATAAGCAAAATAAAAAATTTATTAGGCTAATTCTTTCCAGCAGAAGCTAACTTTTCGTACAGCAACGATACAAAATCCTTTGCGGAGCTTACACACTCGAGCTCTTCTTTCATTACAAATACAACCGAACTCACATCTGTTTTAACCTTTCTTTCGACTATATATGCTGCCTTTGTTGAAAGGACTTCTGAGATTCTACCCAATATTGACGCTCTCTTGTCAATCTCTCTAACCTGCCTAACACCTGTTAGAATCTTTTCATCGTCAGCCTTAGACACAATATCGAACGGAGCGTGCTTAATCGGATAGACCTTAATCCCAATGTATTTCAACTGCTCTACGATTTCAGCCTCTTCCCCGCTAAAACTAGGTTCTTTCTCTTCTTCCTCCTCCTTGATATCTTCATCCTTAACGAAGTTAAGGATATCAATTGCTTTGATCACGTAAGTTCCCAAAATCTCCTCAATTTTCAGAGCAGTTTCAACCGTGGTATCAATTCCTTCTTCATACTTCTTGACAGTCCTCCTTGAAACTCCTAAGAGCTTGGCCATCTCGCCTAAAGATATTCCAAGCCTTTCTCTCATCTCCCTAATTTTTTCACTATCAAGCTTTACGTAGTAGCCGCCCGGAGCGGAATAAACCATTGGAGCAATTCCTTCTACTATGAAGTCGTAGAATGTTGCCGTATTTATGACGGGCAAACCGTGCCTATTGTAAACTACACCTCTTTCAAGGTAATCAAACTTAAACCTCTCTCCAACGACGATAGGACTAACTTTGAGTAATTTGGCTACGATCTTCATTTCCTTAGCCATTTCAGGCTTGAGGGAATCGATATTGTAGAGTACCTTCAAAAGGAGTATTATATCACCCTTTCTCGCAACGATATCGAAACATCTGGGCTTAGTCTCAACTAAGTCTGTAACCACAAATCCAGCCTTTTTCAATATCTTCACGACTGCATCGACTATAGCCAACTGTTGCATCTCAATTGGGGGTGGGTAAAAATACTATATAACGTCTTCGAATAGATATGTTTCGAGGTTTTGGATAATATGAGCAACAGATAAATTTATATTCTTTAATTTAACGTATTAACCTATGCTTAATGCTGTAATTTTTGGTATCGTTTTGGGTATCATAAGCGGTCTAACGCCTGGTATTCATACAAATACGTTTGCTGCCTTTATATTATCGTATTCTGCTATCTTATCCAAGTATTTCACTTTAGAAGAACTAGCAGTGGTAGTTTTCGTTAATGCAATCGTTCACACATTTTTGGATATATTACCTTCTATGTTTTTGGGGATTCCGGATGAGGATACAGCGATAGCTGTCCTACCAACTCATGAGCTTGTTTTGGATGGTAAAGGTGTTATCGCTACATCCATCTCAGCTTATTCAAGTTTGATATCTTTCTTAGTTTCATTGCCCATTTTTATGATATTTCTGCTCATTCTTCCCAGTCTAAAGTCGAGCTTGGTAATCGTAACTCCAGTTTTGTTGATAATAGTATCAATAGCGATGATTACAGGCGAAAGAGGTGAAATTTTTGGAGGATCACTCTCAGTTTGGAGAAAAAGATTTCTTGCCGGAATAATCTTCATACTTTCTGGTTTGCTTGGCCTATACTCTTTTGGGGATGATGAAGTATTATTACCGCTTCTCACTGGGCTGTTTTCATCTCCGATACTCCTAACCTCCATATTTGGTAATTCAAGCGTTCCAAAGCAGAAGATATTGTTGGAGGTACCTAGACTTAGGGACGTTATTTCGGGAACCTTTGCTGGAGCCTTGGTATCTCTATTTCCTGGGATAAGCTCAGGAGTAGCAACTGTTATAGCATCGAATCATCTAAGGGACAGAGAAAGGATAGTTGCTGCGATAAGCTCCGCGAATACAGCAAACACCTTATTGTGTTTTGCTGTTCTATTTTCAATTCATAAAATCAGAAGTGGTGCTGCCAGTGTATTTACAAAAATCGGTAGCCAAATCGATCTTTACGTTCTTCTTATGATTGGTTTAACTTCGGCGCTAATATCGACTCTACTAACAATTGGATTTGGAATTTTGGCTGGTGAAATCGTTCCAAAAATCAATCCGGTAAAACTCTCCGCTTCGGTTTTTGCTATGCTAATTGTATTCATATATTCCCTAACTGGATCATTTGGCTTGTTCATTTTTTCACTTGCAACTATCGTGGGATTGCTACCAGTAATGTTTGGAGTTAGAAGGATAAACTGCATGGGTTGCTTAATCTTGCCAACTGTACTGCTGTATCTACGATAATCATCTAAGCTTTTCAGCTATCAGTTCTGCAACCTTTCTTCCGCTTAGAAGCATTCCACCGAATATCGGTCCCATTCTCGGTAAACCATAGACTGCCGCAACGGCCATTCCAGTAACAAAAAGCCCGGGAAACACTTCAGATGTTTTTTCAACCACTCCTTTCTCTCCAGCTTCTGCGTACATGTATTTTTCTCCTTTAAGTTCAAGCCCTCCGGTCTTCTTTGCAACGAGTTTGCAAACTATTGCATCATGTCCAGTCGCATCCACAACTGCTTTAGCTGAGATCGTCATGGGATCGACATGTAAACCACTCATCTCTACGGCAGACCAATTTATAACTAGGCCAGTTAATCTTCCATTTCTAATCATCACGTCCTCTATGCTTATCAGATTAAACACCCTAACTCCAGATTTAACTGCATGATAAATTAGAGAGCCTGCCAACTCAATAGCATCGACAACGTAGTGATTATCATCGAATTGTTCGTACGAGATATTAAAGTCATCCAAGATCTCTAAGGCTGGAGTTTGAACGACAACTTTATTAAACATCATTCCTCCACCCCAGATTCCCCCTCCTAAGCTCAGCTTCTTCTCAAAAAGAGAAACCTTAAAACCAGCTTTGGCAAGGTAGTAGGAAGCCGTTAACCCTGAAGGTCCACCTCCAACTATTGCAACATCGCATTCGATCCCCTCCAAAAATTTCTCAGCAAACTTGCTCGTTATCGCTCTGGTTATCGTAATTTCGTCTATCATGAATCATGCTGATCGATTGAGAGATAAAAATATTTCCAAAATCCTAATATATCTACGATCGGTTAAGAGAACATGATATTAAATTTATAATATATAAAAACATTACAATGTAAAGAGCTTATACTTCGTGTTAGGATTCTGAAGTTCGTAGATTATCCTATTAACGATATACTTTTCTGGATGTTGCAAACCCTTAACCCTCTTTGCAATATCCTCAAAACTCTTAAAGGGTTCCTTCTTTCTTTCCTCTATTATTGCCCACATCGTCTTCTTACCAATGCCCGGCAAAAGTTCAAGCTGATGTAACCTCGTAGTTATCGATTCAGCCTTATTAAAAAATTCAACGAACCTTTCCTCCTGTTGCTTAACTATATGCTCCAAAACGTAAGGTAGCTCGGACTTTGCAGCTGGGGTAAGCTGGTCATACCTCAGCTTTCTCTTGATCTTATTTACAACATCCCTTTCACCCTTTCCGATGTAAAGACGATCCATTACGAGGGGATTCTGCCCCTTCTTAATGCTAACCTCAAGAAGAGTAAAGTACTTCTCCCCCACAACCTGAGCTAAAGGTTCACGCTTATGAATTGGTCTTTTATCATCGGGATGACCGTAAGGGAGAAAATCAAGAACATAGGCGTAATCCTCAAGCTTCTCCTTATCTATTTCCTTCTTACGCCTAATCATTTCACCACCAAACAAAAATAGATCAAAAACTATTTAATTCTTTCTTCAAATTCTGTATTTGTCGATAATATCCAAAATCTCCTGAATCTGCTCAGGAGTTATCGTAAACCTCTCTTTGGCATAGATTATTCTAACTTCGTCTGGAATTCTTGGCATTATATCTGCAAGCTTAACCGCAATATCCTTTCTTGGAACCTGAGGCAACTTCATCAGTTCTTCAACCAGTTCCTTGGCCTTATCAGCTGGAAGCTTTGCGAAAGTTCTTAAATGCTTCAATGCCCTCCTTGTCTCGAAAAGCAACTCTGCCTTCTCCTGTCTCTCTTTGGTTATCTTTTCCATTATCTCTTTAGCTTCTGCTATCGTAATGTAATCGAACTCCTTAACCTCTTTGAACATCTTTAACCTCCCTGCGGCTTGAGATGCTCTGGACGGACGATCAGGATCTTATACTTACCACCATCTCTAATTCTAACAAGGTACGCTCTTCCCCTCTGTCCTATCACCACTCCAGTTCTTCCCTGAAATCTTGGATGAGGCATCCCCTTGTGTACGGCCGGATCGATATCTATATGAACGGTCTGCCCTATCTCAAACGTCTGAAGGGCCCTCCTAATCTTAATACCCTTTTCCCTGATCTTTTTTCTAAGCTTTCTTCCAGATTTGAACCTGAAACCGTGAGATTTCCAGCCCATGTTGATCCCCTAAAACCAAAGACTGTAAGGGATATTTAAGGTTTACCTAAGCAGGATAAAGAAATAGTAATAGATCGCTTTGATCGTGTAGTAGATCATTACGATCAGTAGAATCTGCCCTACAGTTGTGTACGATCTGCTGGAGATGTAAACAGCTAGAAGTATGTATGCTGAGATTAAACCGAAGAAAACGGAAGAGTAAATCGCAATTTTTTTGAAAAATATCTTGGCGTACAATTCGTTCATTTCATCTTGTAAACCTCTGTATGCTTCCTTATCGTTTGCAATTAGAGCAAGGGCAGAAATCTCATTCATCTCGGTAAGCTTTTGCTCATCTCTTAAAATCTCGTTGAACTGTCTTTTAAATACCATTGGAACGATCTTGTCGGTTATCCTCTCGGCCAATACGATAACTGTAACCGTCAATATTATTAAATCGATCATAAAAAATTATGGTGGAATGTGTATTCCAAAGAAGCCACTCAACACGTATCTCGTCCCCACGTAAAGTGCAAGTACGCCGAAGAGAGCGTACATGTAATCCATCGGAATGTACTTCTGAGTTCTGGGCCCTATGTACGATCCTATGGCTATTCCGATCCAGCCGATTGTTATTGGAATTAGCGGGAACTCTACTCCCCTTGCAAGCCATCCAACGATCGTTGATGTTTGTGTGAAGAAAACTGCGAGTGTAGATGCTCCTGGAACTATGTAGAATGGCAAACCCAAGCTTGTGAGGAACGGAACGAATAGGAATCCTCCGCCAATCCCTATCACTGCTGAGAAGAACCCTATAAGAAATCCAACGACAAAGGGGATGTGGTTTCCGAACTTAAAGTGCTCACCATAGAACTCAAACTCCGTATATGCTCCGACTCTGAGGTTCCTTATTCCCTCAAGTTCGTGCAGTCTACCCTGAGCTTTGAGCTCTTTAACCTTCTGCATGAACCTCCTTGCCGCTTCTCTACCTTTTGCTTTTGAAGCCTTAGCTCTTGGGGTAAGTTGATAGAACATGTATCCAGCTATGAGGTAAGTCGCCAGTCCAAATATACCTTTGTAAACTGAAATTCCAAGTTTTCCACCCGTTAACCATACTCCAGCCTGAGCTCCCAGGACAGCTCCGATTCCTAAGAACAACCCAGCTGGCCAGACCAATCTTTTCTGTGTGTACCAGTTTACTGTACTCGAGACAGCGTTAAACCACGTAAGTCCCGAGTTTCCCAATCTGATACTGTCCGTCAGATACTTACCAGCATCTGTATATACTCCCTTACTGATCTTGATCCCCTTAAGCTCTGATGCCCATTGTCCAAGTCCAAATATGGATATGTGCCCGAGTCCAGCCATGATACCTCCAAAAGCTCCGATCGTTGAGAATATCCATCCAACCCAAACGCACCACAGCAGATACGCTAAGGCGTTGATCTTTATAGAGTGTCCAGCTATCTGGGCCCAAACAACATCTATCATTTTCAGTCACTCCTCCTTGAATATCAAGAAGTTGCAGAGCTTACACACGTTAAAACCTGGATAAGGTTCGCCCGTTCTTGGATATGATGCTCCACCATACTTGGAGGTTCTTTCAAGCAAACGCTTAATCACAGCTGGAAACTGCTCCCAAGGAATGTAAACGTTAATTTCTCCTTGTTCGGTTTTACCGGAGGTGTAACTGCTACTGCACATTGGAACGATGTTTATCGTTCGATTAATGTAAGTCCAAGCACAACCACCGCAGACGGCTGAATTCATCATGAAGTTTGGTCTTATTGGGTGAACGTTATGTGCGGATGCGTAGTCGTTGTATATGTGATAGCACTGCAGTACATCACAGACTATGTATATCAGATCGGGCTCGAACGTTGCCTTGTGTAGAGGTGCGGTTGCAAAGGCTAGTAAACCCTTTGGAAGTCTCGGCTTAGTCTTTACAAAGTTCTCAGCCTGCTTTTCATTCTTAGTGTACTTGATGTGACTTCTGATTTCCATCTCATCGAGATCCTTCCAGCCGAAGATGTACCGGGCGTTGCTGCATCCCAAGTTTTTCCTGTATCCCAAAAGAACATCGCCTCTCTGTCTTGAACAGGCGGTATAATGGCAGAACGTATATGGAAACTTACCAACCTTGTATCTTGTACTCTTTTTGAACTCTTCAAGTTCGTTCTCGTCATAGAAAAACTTCACTGCGACTGGATAGTACTTCAACTTCAGCAGATTTCTTAGTATAAAAACCATATCCGACTTTGTAAGTTCCCTGGATAACATTGCCTCCGCAAATGCTCTGTCGTCTAACAGAAGCTCGCTATCTATTCTAACGGTTTCCGTGACCATGATCTAATTTAGACTCTAGCCTATTTAATTGTTTCGAATTTTATTAAATATCTTTCAAAATTTTCGAAATATTCGAACCATCAAAAACGGTTTAAGGTTTTTATTTTGATAATGGATAAATTTTGAGCTATGCTATAATTCGGTTAATTTAGACCATAGTTGAAAAATACTCAGCATAAAAAGACGATGAGACAAACAAAGGTAATGTGAATTCGCAAGTATGCCTTGTCTATGGTCAATAGCAGTTTATAATTTATTTTAAAAAATTGGGTAACTTAAAAGTTTTCGAAATCTCAAGTTAATCCACTGCAGATCACTGCCATGTCATTGAAGAACTTTCTGCAATTCCTTATTATGAAATCCGCATACTCTCTAAGCCTGTCGCTCTCCATGGCGAGCTTACTCGCTATAAAGTATATCTTTCTCTCCCCGTCAAAATCCATTATCTTTCTAATCTTTATCAACCCAACTTCGCAAGCCTTACATGCCGCTATGAATGACGTTATCGCTACTCCGAGACCACTGCTCACGGCGTTTATCTTAGAATAGAAATCGTTCACTACGTATGCGACGTTTAAGTTTTCGGGGTTCACACCGCTTCTCTTTAAAGCCTTGATGGTACTTGTAGTTATTCCGTAATTTTCATTGAGCATGATTAAAGGTTCCTTTAGGACATCTTCAAGCGTTACAACGCTTTTCTTCGCTAAGGGATGATGTGTCGGAACTATCAGTACTAGGAGGTCACTTCCAAGTTCGGTGATGTACAGGCTATTTTCTTCAAGCGTTTCTTCATTTATATCCCCCACTATTGCGAAGTCAACTTTTCCGTCTATCACATCTCTAACGCAATCGTGTGCACCTTTAAGCTCAACCTTGATTTCCAGTTCAGGGTACTTGGCCTTAAGTAACGTTTTTACACTGAAAACTACATCTATGCCAACCATTCCAGAGGCTAGGGATATCTTCTTTTCTCTCAAGTTTAGCAGAAGTCTCTTGGTTTCTTCGATACTTCCGAGGATGTATTCGATGTTTTTCAAAACTATCCTACCTTCCTCTGTTAATTCCATTCCGTTTACATTCCTTTTGAACAGTTTGACTCCGTAAAAGTCTTCAAGCGATTTTATCTGAAAGCTTATGGTACTTATGGATGTCCCCAGCGATTCTGATGCCTTTTTAAGACTTCCCCTTTTCACTACCTCCAGAAATGTTTTCATAAAATCTATCCTGACCACGTCCATCGTTAATGATCGAGAGTTTTTAAATATTTTGTTATACATTTCGAAATATTCGAACAATCGAATGATTGCTGTGATCAAATCACTAAACAATAAAAATAGTAAGATTTATTAATTGTAAATTCTAAAGGCGGAATATGGATAATGTAAGCTTAATTTTATTAGCATTAGGATCTGTGACGATATTATCATCGTTGGGCGTTCTACTTTCAAGAGATAACTTCTATTCCGCGTTATACATGGCTTTGACAATGATCTTCATTGCTACGACGTTTGCAGTATTCAACATCCAGTCGGCATTCATACTGATCGCATTCATATTCATAGGTGCGGTTGGTATCGTTACAGTAGCTCTGGCTGCGGTATTCAGATATGTACCGCGAAAAATTCCTGTTGATAAGCTTTGGATTATTCCGACGATTTTGACGATTGCTGTTCTTGCATACACACTCTACAAATATGCAACGTTCAACCTTTCTACGGCTTCTGTTGACATCTCCGCTTTTCAGTCGCAGTATGCGCTTGTTGTGGTATTTCTGGTTTGTTTGATGGTTTTGCTAATGATCTCGATAGTAAAGATAGTTAGGAGGGAAGAGGTGTGTTTGAAGTAGCGATAGTACTCATCACAGCTGTAGTGGTGTTACTGGTAGCGTATTTAACAGCGATATCAAGTAAAGATCTAGTTAGACTACTTATCTCACTAGAAATGATGTTTGGTGCCGTTTTCTTGGCTTTGATACCGGTGTTTTCGATTCCAGAAATGACAACCACAGCTTTTGGGGTTCTTGTCATAACGATATTCACAAGCAGTAGCGAACTGCTGGTTTTGATAGCTTCGATAGTTCTTCTAAACAAGATGACCAGAGATATCTCGACGGATGTTGTTTCATCGGGAGGTGATTCGCTGTGAATGTTGTAGTTTATGCTATACTGATACCTCTAATAATTACATTTATAGCGCCGTTCTTTAGGCCAAGAGCGGCAACCATAGTTTCGTTTTTGGCATTCATAATCCCATTCTTCGTAACCCTGTGGGCTCTACTTACAGATCAGAGCTTTGAGCTTCCGCTGATGAACCTTGGCAAACCGATAGGTGAATTCTATCTGTTTGCGGATGCCATAACAAACGCTTTTGGAGCTACCATTTGCCTCATTTCTGCAATGGTTGCCCTCTATTCTCTGCCGTACATGAAGCATAGATTTGAGGAGATGAAAGACGAGATCGAGGATATAACCAAGGAGTTTAGGAAGTACTTCTTCCTGTACAATCTCTATGCAGTTTCAATGCTATGGCTAGTTTACTGTGGAAACTTGATTCTGCTTTACATATTCCTCGAACTTTCACTGTTGGCATCGTTCTTACTCATCTACAAGTACGGTTACGGAAACAGACAGTGGGTGGCTCTGCTGTACTTCGTATGGACTCATATAGCCGGAGTTCTAACGCTGATTGGATTCCTCATGATAGCGTTCGAGAACTCTACACTTGCATTGAAGAGTATAACGACTGTAAGCTTCCTTGCATGGCTTCTGATATTCCT
>CAZBFC010000072.1:0-9302 GCA_964491095.1 uncultured archaeon
GGAAGACTTGCTAATAGCGATTTCAGGTTCTGGAGAGACAACGTCCGTCGTTAACATAAGCAGAAAAGCCAAAGAGCTTATCGGTTCCAAGTTGGTTGCGATTACACAGAACAAAGATTCGACACTTGCAAAGATGAGCGATATCGTTGTTTTGCTTAAGGGAAAGACAAAAACAGAGAAGAACGATGAAATTGCAAGAATTGCTCCTTTAGGGACAATGTTCGAGCTTACGGCTTTGATATTCTTAGATGGCCTGATAGCCGAGCTTATGAAAATTAAGAACCTAACCGAAAAAGACTTGGAAGCCAGGCATGCTGTGCTAGAATAACGAAATGTTTATCGTCGTCTAAATCAATTGAGAAGTATGGAATACATAGGTAGAAAGATTGGGGAGTTTTTTGGTGGTTTGCTTTCTGAAGGGAAGAGCTTGGAGGATCTTAAAAGAGCCCTCGAAAGGTTGTTTGAAGAGGCCGAAAAGCAGGGAGTCAAGTTCAACTTTTCTGCTGAGATTAAAGGTAACGTGTTGATCACCAGGAGCAAATGTCCAATTTACAGGCTTTTTCCGATTTGGTGCGAGAGGGGTTGCATCTCATTTGTTGAGGGATTCGCCAGCAGGTTTAACGTCAAGGTCAGAAGGATCTCAAAACAGCCCAATGATGAATTCTGCACGTTCGAATTCAGCGAATGAACTTGAGCTTCTCCACGATTTTACCAATTCTGTTTTCCATTTTGAAAAATACCGCATAGGATTTGGACTTTCTTAAAACTATTTCGGAATCTCTATCGGCTGAAACTACCTTATGCCCATCCGCAACTACGAAAGCTTCGCTATCCACCTTCGCTCTTATCTTTCTGTCCGCAGATACCACCCAAGGTTTCCAGCCTAACTTAAAGGGAGCAACCGGAACTATGAGGATCGATTCGATGTAGGGATCGATTATCGGCCCACCGGTTGAGAGAGCGTAGGCTGTAGAGCCTATCGGAGTCGATACCAGCATACCATCGCATCTTATGTTCTCTATCTCAACTTCGTCAACAAAGATCCGAACGTTTATCATCCTAGCGGGCTTAGCCGTTAAGATTGCTATTTCATTTAAGGCCAGCAGTTTTTCACCGTCCACAGTGCATTCGATCCTCATAAATTCTTCAGTTTTAAATTCCTCTATGGCTTTAAGCAGGTACTCCCTGAAGTCCGTATTGCAATGCGTAAGCAGTCCTACCTTTCCCGTATTTATCCCAAATATCGGGGGTGTTTTATCGTCTATAAATTGAAGAAGTCTTAGGATAGTTCCATCTCCTCCAACACTGACTATGAAATCGAAGTCCTTTGCCAAACTCCAATCCTGCAATATCTCAGCCGACACTCCGATCTCAGTCAGAAACTTAAGGACATCCCTAGCGACATCTACAGAATCGGGTTTGTGGATTATGCAGCCTTTCATCCGATCAACTCCAATAACTTTTGGTGCAGATTCGGATTGGCAACGATTAAAGTTAGCCTCTCCTCCATGTTGAACTTCTTACCACTTAAATCGTTTCCCTCGATATCCGTTGCCTTGGCCCCTGCCTTCTGAGCGATTAAAAGTCCAGCGGCAACATCGTAGATCCTCAAGAATCCCCTGCCCTTTCCTTTTCTGATATCGATGAAGCAGTCCATTGCCCCCTCAGCAACGAAACACAACTCCAAAGCAGCACTTCCATAGATCCTCAACCTTTTAAACCCGTAATCCTTACTTGGATAGTAGAATATCGCATCACATTCCTCTAAACTATCTTTTTTCGAAACTTCGATCCTTTCACCGTTCTTAAACGCCTTTCCGTTCAGTGTGTAGTATTCATCACCGGTGGCTAGATTCATCACGTAGCCGAAGAACGCTGATCCAAATTCACCCTTCGAAAAGCAGAGGGAAACGGAATATATAGGAATACCTCTCGTAGCGTTGAACGTCCCATCTATAGGATCCAAAGCAACGTATATATCGCTATCACCGATTATACCTGCCTCTTCACTGACAATTCTGACATCGTAATTTCTTAAAATGGAAATCGCTACATCTTCAGCCACTTTATCGATTTTCTTCGTTGGAGTACCATCCTTACCTATTCCAATGACCTTCCTGCTTTCATCTGTTCCTGCTAACTTTGCTACGGCTTTTCTGACCTCTTCGCCAACCTCTTTGGCGATCTGTAGTGCCTCTTTTGGAGTCATGATGTAGTGTCTGTTCAAGAATTATAATAACGTTGCTAAACGAACCTAACTCCCAGATCTCTCATCTTGTTCTTCATTGCTATATTTATCAATAGCGGGGTTAAGCTTTCGACGATCCTCGAATTGCTAAGCTTACCGGCATCTAAGGCCCTCAGACCCTCAATTTTATTCGTTATTTCAATAATTATTTTCTTCGAATCTTCGTCATCCCCACAAACTGCTACATCCCACTCGAATTTTGCATTCAGATCTGCAAACTTCTTAGCTGGAATATTGTGATATGCTGAAACTATAACGCTATCTTTGAGTATTCCAGCCAGCTTTTCAGCTGCGGAACCTTCAGGAAGATTTACATATACGAAACCGTTTTCGGTTTTCTCCATCGGAACTATCGGAGATACGACGATCTTCCCCGCAAGTTCGTTCTTGAGTTCTTCCGCAACGTCGAATGCAAACTTCCAAGGAATCGTTATTATTGCGATATCACACTCCATCGAGGCTCTTTTGTTATCCAAACCTTTAATCCTCAAACCTAAAACGTTTCCGTACTCCTCAGCCTTAGCTTCTGCTTTTTTTACATCTCTCGACCCGACGATCACATCGTAGCCCAAACTTGCCAGCCTCAAAACTAATCCCTTACCCAGACTTCCAGTGCCCCCAAGTATCGCAATCTTCATCGATCAACGTACCATTACCTAATATTTTATTATGTCGTTTGTTAACTCAGCAACATGAGGCTCACACTTGATGATGATAGGATGCTTAAGCTTTTGAACATGCTTGAAAGAGGAGCTTCTGGCCAAAAGATTGCTGAAGAATTGGGGATAAGTAGAACTTCGGTTTGGAAGATGATTAAAAAGCTAGAAAGCTTGGGATATAGAATCTCCGCAAAGAGGAAGGTTGGATACAAGCTTATCGAATCCCCGGATCTATCACCCTACGAAGTCGCAAAGGTCTGTCGTAAGCTTGGAGATCTAATCAGAGAGATCTACTACTACGAAGTTACTGATTCAACAAATCAGAGGGCTAAGGAGCTAAAGAATCCGGGGATCCTTATCGTTGCAGAGAGGCAAACTGCCGGGAGGGGAAGATTTGGGAGAATATGGATAAGCGAGCCGGGAGGATTGTACTTTTCGCTCACACTTCCAAAATCGATGCCTATCGAAGAAGTACCGAAATTAACCTTAACCACCGGAGTTGCTGTTGCCGAAGCTATTGGGGGGAGGATAAAGTGGACCAACGATATTCTAATTGAAGGAAAGAAGGTCTGCGGTATCCTATGTGAGCTAACTGGGGAGATCGAAAATCCTTTGATAATTGTAGGAATTGGAATTAACGTGAACAATCCCGCCCCCAAGGAGTTCAACGCGATCTCTTTGAAAGATGTTTATCGAAAGGAGTTAAACCGCTCCGAGATCTTAGGTAGGGTTTTGGATAACTTTGCGAGATATTATAAGATGCTAACTGAAGGGAAGTGGGATGAAATCAGAAGAAGATGGAAGAAGCTTTCAGATACTTTGGGTAGAGAAGTGGTTGTGAGGGTTGCCGGAAGGGAGTTCAGGGGATTGGCTTTGGATATAGATGAAGACGGAGGACTGATATTGAAGTGTGGTAAAAAAATTGAGAAGATCTTTTCCGGTGAATGCTTCTACGTCAGCGACCTTCAATCATCTTGAGCTCGATCACCTCGCTAAGCTCATCGTCCTTGTAGACCTCTCTCTTAACGATGGTTCCGTTCTCTGTCAACCAGAGGATCTGTGTAGTTTTGACCTTTATCGGAAATGGAGTTGTAATTACCGATAGCATGACTGTTTTGATTTTCATGGCTTTAAAGCTTCCAGCTTCAACATTTATAACTTTCTCATCTAAAACCTTCGCATAACCAAAGGTTATACCTCTAACGGCTATCTCTCCAATCGGAGTCCAAGTGGTTCCCTCAAATCTTGCAAACCTTACCCAAATCTTTCCAATCCAAAGAGGATAATCGATGTAGAGTAAAGGTTGTTTAAAGGTGAAGTTCATCAGTGTTGTATTGTAACCAACCTCGTATATGCTGAGTATATACGTGTCTCCTTTTTTCACGTCAATAATATGCTTCTCGTAACCTTTTAGCTTCGTGAGATTGAATTCGTAGAATTCACCAGTTTTATTCCAAAACAGAACGGCTTCACTTCCTATTCTCTCTGGAAACTTCTTTGAGTATGTCATATTGTATACAAACTTGTATTCTGTAAGTTTGTCAAAGTCGGGTGTCAAGTACACCTGGGCTGAAGCTACACCCATCGAAAGCAAAATGCATATAAATATGGCAAATTTTAAGCTTTGCATACATATCGTTTGCAATGAAATAATTTAAGATTTTCGAAAAAATTTAGGATGGTTGTAGAAGGAAAGTAGCACTCTCAGCCTCCGAAGGAAGTTCTATATTTACGGGTTTATTTATATCGTAGAGTTCTATAGTCATGTTTGTAACCTGTTTAATGCTACCTATGATCATAGGCATCTCCATTACCGTTACGATCTGAGTTTTTATTGGGTAGAAGGTATCTTTGGCTATCCACTCCTTGACTTTAACATCTTTGAGCATATCCTTTAACAAGCTAATATTTTGAATGTTTTCCTGCTCAGAGGAAACCATAAGTTCCACAAACTTATCCAAATCCGGTTTAAGCTCTAAAGTGTAGCAATCCGTTCCATTTATAGTCTCATCGGGTAACCTTTTTACCTCTGATATTTTAAGCAGATCTATTTGTTGTTTTATCTGGTTGCTGCGATTCCAAGGATCATTCCTCATCTCAGTCTTAACCCATCTGTATGTCCCATTTGGATGTGTCATCTTGATGTACATCGTATCGTTTATGAGGTAACTTTCGGATATCATCTGAAAACTCTCTTTGGGGTTCTTCATAACCGTTGTCATTTTCATAAACATCTTCTTATTGATAAGGTCGTAGGCTCCGTTTACATTCGAAGTCACAGACGACTTGGGATTGGAGTCACCGAAATACAGTTCAGTACTCATCATCATTTTAAATTTACAAGTTTTTATGTTTTTTGAAGATTCAATGGCCTTTTGTCTGATTTCCTCTGGACTTATACCCTGAGCGCACAGACTCAGCAAGATCCCAACCAGTAAAAGTATGGCAAGAGATCTCATTGGTGAATGATCGATTTTAAAATTTAAAACCTTTTTGTTATTGAACCATCACTTGTATATTCCGAAGTTCAATTCTTCATCCTGCATGTAGTTCTTACCGAGTTTAAGAGCGATTTCGGCCTTCATAAGCTCCCTTCCTAGGTAGGCTGCATGATCTAGCCTTGAGACAAGATTTAAGGCTATTATGGTATCGATTATTTCCTTGGCCGTCCTTCCGATTATCGTAACTTCTTCATGCTCGCAGACTATTTTACCGTTCCAGATCCAAATTCTAAAGTCGCCTTTGGGATCTCTAATAAATTCGTCGCTTTTCCTACCTTCAACGATCTTACCCGAAGGAGCCTCTGCTGGGATTATCATCTTCTCCTTAAGAACGAGTAGATTTAAACCCAAATCCTTTGGTGGAACTTTTTTGAGCATTGCCGCCTTAGCCATATAACTCGCAACTTTAAGCTCTTTGATGCTTCCCCTAGTCTTTACGCTCGCCTCTGTTGTAAACAAAAGGTCTATACCAATTTCTTCAGCAATGCATGCCATTATTGCATTTATACCTATGGAATCGGCATCTATCAACTCTGTAACGTTACCCACGCCGAATAGGAGTGGTGTTTCAGGATCTATCTCTCTGTATTTGATGTATCTAATAATGGAGCTAGCAACTCTCATGGGCGGATCTAAAATTGGATCAGCTACAACTTTCTCTGTTTTTTTCCTCAGCATATCAACCAAACGCTTAAGCTTATCGATATCTCTCTCAACTGCTACAACCGCAACGTCATCGTTCAGCAACTCTGAGCATTCGATGTTCGAGTACGATACGCTCATGATCATGTCCACGCCCTGCTCGATTCCAATCTCGATCGCTTTTTTATCGAACGTATCTATGCTCAAAGCTTTACAGTGATCTCTTGCAATCCTTACAATCCTTCTAATATCTTCCAAGTCAAATTCGAGCGGAATTCCCAAATCAATTATATCCGCTCCGCTTTCGTAATAACATTCGATTTTCTCGATCAACTCATCATTTGAAAGCTCCGTTGCATCTACTATCTCAGCAACAATCTTCATTCTTCCTCCTATTTCGACGTCACCGATCTTAAACTTGCAATCGCTTTGAGATTCGACAAGCTTGATCGTTTCTTTAGTTTTTACATTACCAAGAAGTCTGCATGCCGGAACTTCATGCGACAGTTCGATCTTATCGAGATTTTTCAAAATCAGTGGAAGATCGGAAATGTTGATCGGGCCGAGTCTAATCTTAACACCCATTTCCTTTTCAAGAGACTTCCAATCACCTTTTGCAAGTCCAGGAACCAAAACAAGATCGTACCTACTTAAATCAAGGTGTTTTAGATGAGAGGGAGTTATGAACGCTGCCACATCTACATCGGCTACATAAACGTCAAGACCGTATTGTTCTGCCAATCTCTTAACATCTCTTTCGGCAAGTCTACCAGTTACCAATAGGATTTTCATAAAGGATACTGGACTCTTTTGATTTTATTTATTTATCTTTTGATATTATAAAATAATATAGAAATATTTAAAAATTAAATAAATTTATCTTCTGTAAACCTCGCTAAGATCCAGATTTATCCTTTCACTAATCAGATCTACGATTTCACTCAAAACAGCTAAAAGTCTGTTATAAGCATCAAGGAAATTGATCACACTCTCTCTCGCATTCAACTTTGACTGGATCTCTGTAAGTTCGTTCAAGAGGTCTTGATCAAACTCTCCAGAAAGCTGTTTCGTAACGAAATCTTGCTGCTTTTGCTGAAACTCTACCAGAAGTTCCTGCGCAACTTGGTCTTCTTTTAGTTTTTTCTCCATTTCAACGAACTCCTTATACTCCTCTAACTCCAAAATTGCATCTGCCAAAGCCAAGGCTTTTTCTCTAACAACATCTATAGACATTTTCGGACCACCTATCCTCCTTTCTTTCGAGTTTGCATTAAACATATATCAACTTTTCCCTTTTTTATCTATAGATAATATTATATTCAAATTATATATTAACTGTGTTAATCTAATGATCTGTTCGTTTTTGCCTTTTAGGTCGAATTGGAATTCTTCGCTCATAGCCGCAGTTTAAACATGTGATTATAACCCTTGACTTTCTCACTCTAACCCTGAACTTACCTTCCCTGTATGGATAAAGACATTTCTTGCAGAATAAGAGCTTATATCTCTTTGGTAGTTTAAGTCTGTACTTCATCGCTATTCTCCTTGCAAGTTGAACGTACCTTCTTGCCAGTTCGTAATCTTCATATTTCATCTTTTCCATCATTTCAAAGAGTATCTTGATCCTCTCCTTCGCTATCTTCCTTTCGAGCTTCTTTTCTCTTTTGAGCATATTTCAGCCTCATCGAGAAGTTTAAAATAGTTGTCAACGCTACCGGTTTATATGATCGTTCATCCCATCGATTACCGTTATGGCACGGATGAGATGAAGAGGATTTGGAGCGAGGAGAGCAAGATAAAGAGAATGATCTGGGTTGAGATAGCTTTGCTTAGAGCTTTAGCTAAGAAGGGTTACTTGAGCGAGGAAAAGGTTAGGAAAGCTCAGGAACAGGCATTGAAAGTTTCTCCGGAGAGGGTAAAGGAGATTGAAAGGGAGATTAGGCACGATGTGATGGCCCTGGTGAAAGCTATTTCTGAGGTTGTTGATGAGGATGTGGCGAGATGGGTACACTTCGGAGCTACCTCCAACGACATAACCGATACGGCCGTTGCAACTCAGCTAAGAGATTCCTTAAAGATTTTGGAGCTCAAGCTAAAGAGGTTGATAGAACTGTTCGTTCATAAGGCTTTGGAATATAGGGATGTTGTCTGTCTGGGAAGAACGCATGGACAGCCAGCCTTGCCTACCACGTATGGCTTTAGATTCGCTGTATGGGCTTCTGAATTGGCGAGACATTACATAAGACTCCAGCAGATGAAGGATAGACTTCTAGTTGGACAGATGAGCGGAGCCGTAGGAACTCAAGCCGGCTTCGGTAAAGATGGAATAGAGATCGAAGAAGAGGTTATGAAACTTTTGGGTTTGAAGCCAGCCATAATCTCCACGCAAATCATTCCAAGGGATATCTACTGTGAATATGTTGAATTCTTGGCAAACCTTGCCACAACGCTCGAAAAGATTGCCACGAATTTCAGAGTTCTGCAGAGGGGAGAGGTTGGAGAGTTGATGGAAGAATTTGGCAAGAAGCAGGTTGGAAGTTCGACCATGCCACATAAGAGAAATCCAATCGATTGTGAAAATATCTGCGGTATTGCAAGAGTTATAAGGGGTTTTGTAGAACCACAACATCAAAGTGCAATCCTTTGGGAGGAGAGGGATTTAACAAATTCCTCAGCGGAAAGAATAATTCTGGTTGAGGCAACGATTTTGACTGATCACATTCTGACCAAGATGATAAAGGTCGTCGAGAGAATAAAGCTTGATTTTGAAAGGATAAGGGAAAATCTTGAGAGATTAAAGGGATTGAACCTCAGTGAGGCTGTGATGATCGCCTTAACTAAAAAAGGCTTGGGAAGACAGGAGGCGCATGAGATCGTTAGAAATGCTTCGATGCGGGCTTACGAAAACAACACGACCCTACTTGAGGAGTTGCTCAAGGATGAGATAGTTAAAAAATATCTAAGCGAGGAGGAACTTAGAGAACTGCTCAAGCCAGAGAACTATTTGGGAACGGCTAAGGAAAGAATTGATAGAGTTGTAGAATGGATAAAAGGTGCTATAAATATTTCCAACTAAAGTTCATTACTTACTTTCTTTTTTTATATTTATGCTAGCTCAATAGGTTATACAGAGTGTCCCTCTGTTTTGGAATCCTTCCGGCAGCTTCTATGATTCTGATCATCTCCTCCTTTGGCAAAAATTCTCCACTTGTAGCACCTGCAGCTTTTGAAATGTTTTCCTCCATCAAAGTC
>CAZBFC010000073.1:0-5410 GCA_964491095.1 uncultured archaeon
ATTGTAGATCTCTTAAAATCCTAAATATTTATTAATTATTATAAATAAAAAACAAATTTCTAAAGCTCTGCTTCAAAGTCTTCCACACTATACGGAAAGTCTGTTATTCCCCTATTCTTAAGAACTTCCCTTGCTAGTAACCAGTAAACCAAAGCCAAAGCTTTCCTACCCTTGTTGTTCGTTGGTATTACCAGATCAATGTTCGATGCTGAGTTGTTTGAGTCACATAATGCAACGACTGGAATTCCTATCTTCGTTGCTTCATCTACAGCCTGGCGGTCTATCGCAGGATCCGTTACGAGCACGACATCTGGCTCTCTGTACTCCTTCAGCATCGGATTCGTTAAGGTGCCTGGAACGAATCTGCCAATTACGTAGTCTGCTCCAACCGCCTTTGCGAACATCATCACAGGCTTTTGCCCGTACTGTCTCGCTGCAACGGCCAGTATCTTAGGCGGATCGAATCTTGCAAGGAATTTTCCTGCTATCCTTATCCTTTCGTCTAACTGTCTGATATCCAAAACGTAAAGACCGTCCGGCCTAACCTTGTAGATAAACCTCTTCATGTCTCCTGTCTTGATCTGAGTTCCTATGTGAACTCCAGCAGCTAGATACTCATCCGGCGGAACCAAATATTCGTACTCCTCCCTCACTTTCGCCTCCATCACATCACCCGCACCATTTTTGGTGAATCCATTTCTTCTTCAATCCTAATCAATTCGTTGAGCTTGGCAATCCTTTCGCCACCAACTACACCTGTCTTTATTAATGTTGCGTTGAAAGCGACACTCAAGTGGGCGATTGTTTCATCCTCACTCTCGCCACTTCTATGAGACACAACGACTTTATAACCGTTGTCCTTGGAAAGCTTTACGGCTCTAAACGTATCTGTCAAAGTTCCGATCTGATTCGGCTTTATTAGGACAGTGTTGGCTGCTCCAATCTCTATTCCTTTCTGAATTCTCTTTATGTTCGTTACGAATATGTCGTCTCCGCAAACCATGCATTTATTACCGATCTGCTTTGTAAGTTCCGCAAAGCCTTCGAAGTCGTTTTCATGCAACGGATCCTCAACGTAGATTATTCCGTATTTGTCAACGAGTTCTGCAACGTAGGCTATCTGCTCTTCCGTGGTTAATTTCTTGTCCTTATAAACGTAATACTCACCGTTCCAAAGTTCAGTTGCGGCGAAATCTAGCCCAATCTTCACATCGATACCTGTTTCATCCTTAACCCTAGCTATAGCTTCGCTTAGAAGTTCAAACGCCTGCTCATCGGTTATCTGAGCAGCCCAAGCTCCTTCATCCCCCTTAGCTGCAAAGATATCTTTCTCCTTGAATATCTTCTTTAGAGTTTTGTGAACCATAGCGTTCGTCCTCTGAGCTTCGAAGAAGTTTTTGGCTCCGACCGGAATGACCAAGAACTCCTGAATGCTTGTTGAACCCGGAGCATGGGCTCCTCCGCCTATCACATTACCCAACGGATAAGGTATCTCCTTCGCAAATATCCCACCGACATATTCATAAAGTGGGATTCCAAGAAGGTTTGAAGCTGCCTTTGCACACGCCAAGCTTGCGGTAATCGCGAAGTTTCCGCCGATGTTCGAAAAGTTTTCAGTTCCATCGATCTCCCTAAGCTTTTCATCTATGCTAACCTGATCGAAGACGTCCATTCCAACCAGAGCTTTTGATACCTTCTCCTCAATCTCTTTGTATTTGTATGGATCAACAGCTATGGCTTCTTCACTTCCAGTTGAAGCTCCACTGGGAGCTATTGCCCTTCCGATTGCATCCCCAGCGTAAACCTCACATTCAACCGTTTCGTTTCCTCTACTATCAAAAACGATCCTATATCTGATTTCTTCGATTATCAGAATACCACCCCCGTTAAAATTCGGTAAGAGAATAGATAAGCTTTTTGTCTTCTCGGCAACCTCTAGCTGTGGAGGAGAAAGTGAAGGTGTGGATTGGAGAATTCGTTAAGGGCAATCTTTGGAGATCCCCTTTGGTTGGATTTTGCGATGCTGACGACGTTGAGATGTTGCAAAGGATAGTCTCACCAAACCATCTCATGCCAGATGAGGTTTTAAGCTCTGCGAGATCTGTGATCGTCTACTTCATTCCCTTCGCTGAGAAGGTCGTTAAGAGTAACGTTGGTGGGAATTACTCTTCAAAGCTCTGGGCATACGCTTACGTTAAGACGAATGAGCTCATAGTTGAGCTTAATGAATATCTTGCAAAAAAGCTCGAGATATACGGCTACAAATCGGCAGTATTACCTCCAACTCACAACTTCGACGAAGTCAAGCTAATCAGCGATTGGTCTCACAAGCACATAGCATATTTAGCTGGCTTGGGAACTTTCGGCGTTCATACGTTGATCATAACTGAAAAAGGCTGTTGCGGAAGACTCGGAAGTCTAATCACCCAGGCTGAGTTCGAATACGGAGAACCTCTAAGGGAAGAACTATGTTTGCATAAGAGAGGAAAGGATTGTCTACAATGCGTAAAGAGATGTAAATTTGGTGCTTTGAGTGAGAAAGGGTTAGATAAGCGAAGATGCTATGAAGTTCTGATAAAGAACGACAGGTATCATTCGGATATACCATCACTTACGGACGTTTGCGGGAAGTGCTGCTGCGGTGTCCCTTGCGATATGCAAGCTCCCAAATTTTAGCTCACTATAGAGATTTTTGGGAATATTTAAATCGTACACAATGCAGTGTCACGACCAAATTGTTCGTTACTCATATAGCAGTTCGTTAGCCTTCTCAGTCAGATGATCTCTAATTGCTTCCACCGCTCTTCTTAGAATTTCCCTGTTGTCGTAACTCTGAATTATCTTTTCAAGTTCACTCCTATCTGCATCCTTCAAATCCCCAGCGATTCTAATCATGTTTGGAATAGCTCTGACGATGTTATCAACGATCGTAACATCGGCCATCCTTGCCGTTCTCGAGAGAGGATTTAGATCGATCGCTATGACCTTCTTTCCATGTCTTTTAAGAACTTCACACCTATCCCCATCTTCCAAAGGCACAAGAACAACATCCGCGATAAGAATCCCCCTGCTATCGACTATCCTTCTACCGTGCTCCAACCCCCTAAGCTCCGCATCACAGCCAGCTAAAACCTCCGCACCAAAGCTCTCCAAATATTCCGCAATTATGCGAACCCTTTCTCTGCTGAAGTGAAATACATTAACTTCAAGCGGGGCGTTCAAGATCTTCGACAGTTTAACCAACTCTTCCGGCACGAGCACGGCTGCATTTCCATTCACAGATATAATAGGTCTTTTGGCAAGGAGCATCATAGCCACAGCTACCCTTTCAGCTTCCCATGCGAAGTCGTGGGTCTTCTCACCCAAAATGTAATCAAACATCTCTCCCCTTCCGTGTGCAATTAAACCCTGCATAGCTGTGATACCCCTCTTTACACCTTCAACCAACTTCTCTCTTTGAATTAAGGAATGATAACGAGGATGTGATTTTGGGATCATAATCTTGCCTCAAATCGAACGACTAAAAGCATTTTTCTTGACAATATTTTTATCAATAGAATATTATTATATCTAACCTAACTCTCTCACTTTTTGGGTTTAGCTTAATTAGGCTAAAACTATAAATCTTACTTTATTTAAATTTATTTTTTAATAGATTTTTAACTAAAATTTTAATTAAATTTTTTAATAAATTATACTAAAAACTAGCCACCATATTACAATTAAAATCTCTCAAAAATTTATTATATAAAATAATTAATTGAAAAATTAATTTAAAGATTAAAATAAATTTATAAATTTTCCAAAATCTTTAAATTCCAAATAATTTGGAATAAACTTAGGGTCAAGATTTGGCATACCCGTGATCCTGAGCGATTTTTGCAGTGAAGGGGGCCTACAATCACAGCAACCCCCATATTCCTATAATTTTTGGAATAAGCGAATGGCCGAAATCAACAATTTTCGGTTAGCCGAAAAATTTTGATTCCATAAATTTTGGAATAAATTTTTATGGACAATATAATAAATTTATAAAATTTAATTTTGAAAATTTATATACTATTAAATAGATTTTGTAATCTTTTTAATTATATTAAATAAATCTTTAGAAATTAATTATATTAATAAAATTTATTCTAAAAATTCGTTATTATAATTTTAAATATAATATTAAATTAACATTATTAAATTATATGAATGCAAAATGATATCTACAGGTGCTCAAACCGAAAATCGTGAGTTATAAAAGATTCAAATTCAGGCATAAAGAAACGATAGTAACAATACTGGCTGAAGATGAAAAGTTTTACAAAATTGCCGTTGATGCTATACTCGAAGCAAGAAAAGATATTGAAGATATGATTAAAAGGGAACCTTTCTTTTATACTACACTCGAACCGATGGACTGTAACGGAAAAATCGTCGGTAGAATGTGCCAGGCATCGAAGCTTGCCAACGTCGGACCTATGGCAACCGTAGCAGGGGTTATAGCACAATACGCAGTTGAGAGGATGGTAGAAGCTGGTGCAAACTTTGCAGTAGTTGACAACGGTGGGGATATAGCAATGTTTTTGGACAGGCCAATAACGGTCGGAGTATTTACGTATTCAACAACTTTAAGTCTTACAATTGAAGAAAAAGGGTACTACGCCGTTTGCACGTCGAGTGGTACAATTGGACATTCGATAAGCTTTGGCTTCGCCGATGCTGCAACGGTATTTGCAAGGGATGCATGCATCGCCGATGCGTTTGCAACGGCCTTGGGCAACATGATAAAACAGGAGTTTGGCAAGAATGAGATTGAGAATGTTCTCAAGGATTTTTGGAGCAAAGCTAAAGAACACATAGAGGGTGCAATTGTAATCAAAGGTGACATAGTTGGCTTTGCTGGGAAGATTCCGAGGTTAGTTAAAGCTAACGTAAAGCCCGAGTTAATAACGAGAGGTTGAAACGTTCAAAATCCTGTTAGGTATCCAAATACGGCAAATACAATTGTACCCACGACGTATATAGCAAAATAGATAATCAACGCCAATTCCATAGCTCTTAATGCATTTTTGGTAAGTAGATACGTTGATCCAGCCGATAGTGTGAGCACGGACACAGCTTCTGGAGTTATTATAACTGGCCATTCAGCAATTATTGGATGTGCAATTATATCATAGATGTAGTCTGATGGAGTGTACCACGGTACCGAAAACTCTATCACTTGCCGCACGTAAGGAGTAAAAAGAGAAATACCAGTCAATTTAAATAAGCAGAAGAATAAATCTGGAAATACCAAAGTAGCAGTTAGTTTAAACGTCAAAGCCAAAAACATAGAAAGAGCTCTGTTTTCATCTTTCAGAATAAATTTTGAGAGAATAGAGAAAATAATTGATAGAACCAATGCTACAACAAGTAGCCAAAC
>CAZBFC010000074.1:0-11618 GCA_964491095.1 uncultured archaeon
ATCTGGCCATAGCCTTAACCGGAAAAGCAACTGGAGGTCCAGCAAAGGCTGCGGTTGTTGCGAGTGCACTGATGGGGACAGTTTCCGGTAGTTCCGTTGCGAATACGGTGACGACTGGAACGTTTACAATCCCACTGATGAAGAGAGTGGGCTATAAGCCTGAGTTTGCCGGAGCGGTTGAACCAGCAGCATCCACCGGCGGGCAGATAATGCCTCCGATAATGGGTGCGGCGGCATTCATAATGTCCGAATTCGTCGGAATTCCGTATTCAAGGATCGCCCTAGCTGCAGTCATTCCAGCTTTGCTGTACTTCTTTGGAGTGTTTACGGCTGTGGATTTGGAAGCGAGAAAGGAGAGGCTAAGGGGATTGCCCAAGGAAGAGCTTCCGAACGTTAAGGAGGTTTTGAAGAACGGCTGGTTCTACTTCATACCGATAATCGTGCTGATATACATGCTCGCAAAGGGTCATACACCCATACTTGCGGCAGTCTATTCAACTGCGATCGTTATGGTCATCATGGTGGTAAAGCCGATTTACGAAAACCTGAAGCAGGGAAGACCTTGGAGGGAGGTAGCTGGAGATATTGCCAAGTCATTTATAGATGCCCTAAGCAGTGGAGGAAGGGGGGTAGTTGCAGTTGCGATGGCCTGTGCCTGTGCTGGAATAGTCGTTGGAGTTGTAACCCTTACTGGCCTGGGATTCAAGGTCGCATCCCTTGCGTTATCGATTTCACAAAACCAGCTTCTGCCGATTCTAATCTTAACCATGATAGTTTCGCTGATATTGGGAATGGGAGTACCTACGACTGCGAACTACATAATCACGAGCACTATTGCAGCTCCTGCGATAATAATGTTCATGGCCAAGGACTTCGGTATGAACGTCAGGGAATTTTTGAGCACGTATCCGGAGTTGGTTTTACCGGCACACATGTTCGTATTCTACTTCGGAGTTGCTGCAGATCTAACTCCGCCAGTAGCTTTAGCCGCTTATGCCGGCTCGGCCATAGCCGGAAGCGATCCGTGGAAAACAGGAATAAATGCAGCGAAGATCGGAATAGGTAAGTATCTGGTTCCATACGTATTTATATTCGCTCCTTGTTTGCTCTTAATCGGTATAAACTCGGTTTTTGATATTCTCAAGCTAATCGTGATTGTCATATTCGTAGCGGTTGGAATAGTTGCTATAAACGTTGCAACCATCGGCTATCTGCTTAAAGAATGCGGAAAGGTTACGAGGGTAGTTAGCTTGATCCTTGGAGGGCTGATGCTCTCTCCAAATTGGATTGCAAGAGTCATGGGCCTAGCGGGATTTTTAGCAATCGTTTTAAATCAGTGGAAGAAGTCCAAAATATGAAGAGGCTTTTGATCTTGCTTGCAGTATTGGCTTTGATAGTTGCGGGATGTGCAGAGAAGGAGGTAAAGCCTGCAGAGAAGGTAGAGAAATTCCACATAACGATCTTAACGGGCGGAGCTTCTGGGACGTACTATCCGATAGGCGGAGCGATGGCTAAGATTATAAACAAGTACGTTAAAGGTGTCGAAGCTACTGCCGTAACTTCTGGAGCCTCCGTCGTCAACGCAAGGAAGCTTGGCGATAAGGAGGCTGAACTTGCGTTGCTGCAGAACGATATAGCATACTACGCTTATAACGGTATCGAGATGTTTAAGGAGAAGCCTGTGAAGAACATAAGAGGTATAGCGACGCTGTATCCAGAGGTCATTCAAATTGTAACCCTGAAGGACAGTGGAATCCGAACTATCTACGATTTGAAGGGTAGGAGGGTTGCAGTCGGAGCACCCGGTAGTGGAACCGCTGTCGATGCAATGCAGATTCTCAACGCCGCTGGAATTAACGAGAGCAACACGGACATCAGGTACCTGAACTTCAAAGAGGTTGCCGATGCCCTTAAGGATGGAACGATCGATGCCGGATTCATAGTGGCTGGCATTCCTACAGCTGCAGTTACGGACATTGCATCGGTTAGGGACATATACATCGTCGAGATTCCAGATGAGATCTACCAGAAGCTCTCGGAAAAGTACAAGTTCTACATCCAGTACACGATCCCGGCAGGAAGCTACAAGGGATTGGACAAGGATGTAAAAAGTGTGGCCGTTTTGGCTATGCTGGCAACGAGAGAGGATATTCCGGAGGATATAGTTTACAACATTACCAAAGCTATATTCGAGCATACTGATGAACTCGTTGCAGCACATGAGAGAGCGAAGGACATTACACTTGAAACGGCATTGGATGGCATGTCGATCCCGTTGCATCCTGGAGCCGAGAAGTACTACAGGGAGGTTGGATTGATTAAATAATTTTTTATAAATTTTTAAAAATTTTAAATTTTTAAATCAAACAACTATGGGAAAAGCTTCTCCGGAACGTACTTGTGCGTACCCTCTACGACTTCAACTCCGGCCTTCTTCTTTAGAAGTTCGATCAACGTGTCCTTGTGTGGGCATGTAAGGGTTACGCACGTTCCCAAATGAATAACATCGACCGTTTCCTTTAATGAGGCCAGATGCATCTTAAGCAACCCCAAACTTGGAACTACTCTAGTACCTGGACAATCGCCGCAATCTATAATTCCAACGATGACGGCATCCTTGTCCTTATACCTCTCAAATTCACCCTCCCTTCTCATAAGGGCTACAAGACACTTGGCGTCTCCGGGGCATATGTTCTGTTCTCTTATCTTTTTGCAGGCTACAATCGCAATTCTCACAGGCATATAGAATGATAATTTTAATAACATATATACATTTCTATTTTTGGTAAAATTCAGAGAATTAAATAAATTTATAAAAATATTGTTTTAAGGTAATAGTTTAGATCAGGTCAATCCTAATGGTTCTACCCTTCTCAACGTCCTCATCACTAACTGAGAACGTTTTTACGATGTTACCTGCCTTAATCGTGTAATCTCCGATCGGCTTAACCGGATAAGTTGTATCCTGAGCGTAGGGAACTACCACCTCATAAGTTCCATTTATGACCTTCACGGTCTTCTGCCAGATGAACGTTCTATTTTGATTCGTTTTAATCTTAACCCAAACGGTTACGTTATCAGCGTTTGTTCTTCCTGTGATCTTAGCTCCCTTTACATATTCGAAGATCTTAACGTATCCTGTAGGTGTAAGGTTCACGCTTGGCATTCCAAACTTTTTGGCGTAGTTTCTGTTGAATATTATCTTGTAAATGACCTCTTCAATTGCGAAACCTCCAACAGTTGGAGAGCTTTCGTATATCATTCTGTAATGTGAAAGTCCACAGCCATCCAATATGTGCAACTTGGCTTCCATGGTTTCGAAATACTTCTCGCTCGGTACGGAAACAACCATGGTTTTCGAACCGGGTGGAACTCTAAAGTAATCGGTGGTAAGTCCAAGCATTCCGTCAGGTGTTATGTACGCTATTGCGGAACCGACATAGTATATACGACTGGCCTTCTCCAAACTACCCTCAGCCCAGACCGCCATGGCATAGAACTTCCCAGTTGCCATCTCAACATCGCTGATCACGTATTTAACATCCAACTTGTCAGCTATTGCATTGGCATAGCTTTCATTGAAAGCCGTGAAGAAAGGTGCCGCTCCAGGGACATTCTTATACTTATTTCCAATCCCCTGCTGAAACGGATTGGCTATTGGCATCCTATGGGCTATGGCTTCAATCCAGTGCCCGTAATCCCACCAGCTCATAATACCGTAGGTCTTCTCTGGATACGGATAAGGCTGGTTTGGATTCTTTGGGGGTTTGTAGAGTTCGTAGTAGTATTCATCGTAGAACTTACCGTTTGGAGTGTTGTTTCTCATCCAAACCAAGGCATCCCACCATGGCTTTGGTATCCCTCCAGGTTGCTTGCTCTGTTCGAATGCCATGGCAAACGTAGGTGCAAACAGTATTAAGATTAGCAGAACAGCCACAGCAACCTTTGTGTAGTCGACTTTGCGCTCTAAGATTGCCGAGTAAAACTTCAGCCAATCCAAAAGTTTATCCATTATAAGTCCTGCCATTACAGCACATACCACTCCAAAGTAGTATGCAAATCTGTTCTGTCCAGTTAAGGCTATGAACATCATCAAAGACCAAAGCAGAACTAGGATATTAACATCCCTTCTTTCACTCTGAACCAATTTAACTAGATAAAGAAATCCAAAGAATCCAAAGAAAAAAGTCATTCCAAAGTTTAAATATGCCGGAGCTAGGCTAAACTGACCACCCATTGTGAAGAAGGGTTGAACTTCGGCGATCGTTAACTGTCCTCCTCTGGGCTGGACTACACGTATAAGTCCCATAAGTATTTTAAAGAAATTTGGAAAAGCTATCAATATTGATCCAATTACGATCCCAGCCACCACAATAACCGTTAGTGGGAAGGCATATCTTTCTTTGATCCCTATTTTTGTATAATATCCGCGTTCTTTAAAGATTTCAATGAGTCTAAATGATCCTAAAACTATCAGACACGATACCAAAACTACAAGCTGAAACGGTGAGTAGTGGGTGGTATTGAACCCTGGACAGTTAAAAGCGAATGGAAGATAAAACAGCGCTGCAATACCAATTGTGATCATGCTGAGATATATAATGTTGGTCACATCAGTCTTTATAAATCCGCTGAATATCATCAATGTAAAGATGTAAAGTACTATGAACAATGCCAAGTAAAAACTTGGGGCCCATGTCAATAGATACATTCCATAGGATATTCCAGTCAAAATGGCGAAAATAAGTTTTTTACCGTTTTTCAAAGCATTTGGATCGTTCCTCCAAAGGTTTATTGAATATGCGTAGAGCGCGAGTGTTGTGGTCATCCAGAAAACTTCCCAGATGTGGTGATCGTTAAATCCCAGGATACTTCTTGCAAGCAGTTGTCCTGGTATTATAACAACAAGCAGCGCGGATATAACTCCTGTCTGTCTGTTAAAACACTCTTTCGCAAATAGATAAACAGGCAAAGCTAAAAGTGCACCGCCAATCGTTGGTATAAATGCTAGAATTCCTTTTAGAGATTCAGGATCGTTTGCACCGCCAATCTTTGCCAAAATTGCACCAAAATATACTAAAAACGGTCCAAAATGCGTATACGTCCCGTATGGATAATGCGTAAATGGATCGAACCAGATCCTGTTTGGGAAGTTATGCAGACAGTTATCGATCAGCCTAAAGTAGTACCAAGGATCGTTTCCGCCCAGACGGACAGTCCATGTAAAGACGGCTTTCCAAGGATTAACTACTCTAAGGTATAGGCCAATGATAACGGCAATTGCTAAGAATATGAGATACCAAAACTTTTTCATGGATTGCCACTAAGCATCGGTGATTTTAAATTTTTTCATCATGACATTCTTAAATATTTAAATTTTAAGAAAATTATTAATTTTGTTTATATTAATATTTTGAAATTATGATCTAAAACACTTGAAAATTTAAAAAGTTTTGCTAATTTCTACTCACCACAACTGCGATTTTTCAGTAAAGTTCCTGTAATTCAACTATAAAGCTTGCTGAATTCGGTAAGAGTGGTTCGATACTACGAGAAAAGATAAATTATAGGTAATACTGCCGATAATCAGTTTTTAATTGAAAATCAAGAAAGGAGACCCAATAGTTTTGAAGATCTATTCGATATGCATGATTACGGCCTATATTCATTTTGCGCTAAACTTTTTTATTCTCAAATCAACTTACATCTATGGCAAAGGCTCCCTACGTTAGGGAGTATAAGCAGAGTAAGGCCAGAGGAAAAGACTATATGGTTAGATGTGATGGGTGTGGTAGGAAGGTTCCAAGATTTAAGACTTTTGTAGCTTACAAGGGATTAAAACTCGATTACGATATCGTCAAGATGGTCGGTAGGAAGAACATATCTCTCATGAGGGTAAAGGCCTACTACTGTCCAAAGTGTGCGAGATATCTTGGTATAGTTCAGCCGGGTAAGCTTGGAAGGAGGAGGACTTCCGAACTCTAGTCTAATCTAACGATCCTACATTCACCTTCGTAATTTTCTGGATAGATATTTTTTAACTTACCGTTACATACGGGACAGTTCGGATTCGTCGATACTTCAACTTCAAAAAACTCCATCGTTCGTAGATCAATTCTCAGCAGTCTGTCCTTTAAAACATCCATTCCTAGGATAAGTTTGATAGCTTCAGAGGCTTGTATACATCCAAAGAATCCAGCAGTGAATCCCATTGTTGCTGTAGCTATCTCACCTTCGATTTTTGGAAACGTCGTATACAGACATCTGTAGCACGGAGTATCTACGATCGTCATGGCCTCTCCTTCAAATCCGAAGATTGCAGCATGAACCATGGGTTTTCCCAAAATCTTGCATGCATCGTTTAGCAAAAGTCTTGTGCTGAAGTTATCTGGACATGAAACAATGACATCATATTCTTTAACGATTTCGAGCACGTTAAAAGGATTGATGTTAAAAGGATACGCTATCACTTCAACATCCGGATTCAACTTCTCCACGAATCTCTTCGCGGATTCTGCCTTATTCATCCCAACATTTCCAACATGGATTATCTGTCTCTGTAGGTTATGCTCTTCAACGACGTCACCATCTACGATACCAAGTTTTCCAACGCCTGCTGCTGCCAGATAGGCTATAACTGGACTTCCCAACCCGCCAGCCCCAACGACGAGCACCTTAGCCTTCATCAGCTTTTTTTGCCCATCCTCCCCTATTATAGGTAGCTGGCGGATGTATCTGTTTAGACTCATATCCGTTAAATTTGATGCTGAATTCTTATCTTTTTGGCCTAAAAACATTTAAATTTAATTAAAATAAAATATAAAAATAGCTATAGAAACTATTTTTAATGATTAGTTGTATAAGATTCATATGTGTGAATCAAAAGTTATAACAGTAAAAAATGGAAAAGAAAAAATACTTATGGAAGATGTTGTTAGAATAGAGGTTGAAAATGAAAAACTCAGACTTTATGGTCTTTTGGGCGATATGAAAGAAATTAAGGGTAGAATAGTCCTTATGGACTTAATCGGTCATAAAATATTTGTGGAGGAGATAGAATGAAGGTTCGTGTAGCTATAAACGGGTTCGGAACGATCGGTAAGAGGGTTGCAGATGCTGTAAGTTTACAGAAAGATATGGAAGTCGTGGGTGTCACGAAAACGAAGCCGGACTTCGAGGCAAAGCTTGCAATTAAAAGGGGGTACAAACTCTACGCAGCGATTCCTGAAAAGGCCGAAGTTTTTGAGAAGGCCGGATTGCCGATCGAAGGAACGATAGAGGATCTTCTTGATAAGGCGGATATAGTGATCGACTGCTCTCCGGGAAAGGTTGGAGCGGAAAACAAAGCCAAGTATTACGAAAAGAAGGGAATAAAGGCGATATTCCAGGGTGGAGAGAAGAAGGATGTAGCCGAAGTCTCATTCAACGCCTTGGCAAACTACGATTTAGCTAAAGGTAAGAGATACGTCAGAGTTGTAAGCTGTAACACAACCGGCTTGGTGAGGCTGATCTATCTGATCAAAGAAAACTTTGGAGTTAAGAAGGTTAGAGCCGTTATGATCAGGAGGGTTGTTGATCCGAAGGAGGATAAGAAGGGACTTGTTAATGGAATAGCTCCAGACCCGGTTGCGGTTCCATCCCATCACGGCCCAGACGTTCAGACGGTTCTGCCGGATGTTAACATAACAACGACCGCCTTCAAGGTTCCCACAACCCTGATGCACGTTCACTCGATAATGATCGAGCTTGGGAGTGATGCGAAGGCTGACGACATAATCGATGTCCTTGAGAAGGAGCCGAGGATCTTACTCGTATCCAAAGAGGATGGGTTCACATCCACCGCAAAGGTAATCGAGTTTGCGAGAGAGTTTAGGAAGAGGTACGATCTGTTCGAAAACATCGTATGGAGGGATTCGATATCGGTTGTTGACGGCGAGCTTTACATCACTCAGGCGATACATCAGGAGGCGATCGTAATTCCAGAAAACATCGATGCAATTAGAGCTATGCTTGAGTTGGCTGATAAGGAAGAGAGTATCAAGATTACGAACGAAAGCCTCGAAATTGGAAAGCTCAAGATTTAATTTTTTAATTTTTATGCTTCTTGAGCTTTGGCTCCAACATCGGAATTTAGCATGTGCTATAGTAATGGAACGGATGAAACCCTGCTTAACCCATTTATCGAAAGACTTTTGAGAAATTTAACGGTATAGAGTTTATGAAATATGCCTATCGAATTCTCCATCCGAGCATTGCATTTTTGCTTGTTACGAAGTATGAAGAGAAAACGAACGTGATGACCCTCGCTTGGCACATGCCAGTTGAGGAAGATTTAATCGCTATAGCGATAGACAGGGAAAATTACAGCTACGAACTGCTTGCAAATTCCAAGGAATTTACTTTGAACGTTTTACCGATCGATAAGCTTGACATCATATGGAAGGCTGGAACCACCAGCGGAAGGGAGATCGATAAGATCAAGGAGCTTGGAGTCGAGCTTGAGGATGGAGTAAAAATCGATACACCTCACATAAAGGGTGCAATGGCCTTTTTGGAGTGTAAGGTTGAGGAAGAGTTGAAGTTTAAGGATCATTCGCTCATAGTTGCAAGGATCGTATATGCCTGGGCCGATAAGCGATTTTTCAAGGAGACATGGCTTGAAGGCTGTGGTGTCCCGATGCACGTAGGAAAAAAGTACTTTACGACGAATTCGAGGTATTACACACCTAAGTAAGATTTTTATATAGTTTTTACTATAACGTCAAAAATGAAGGTCGAGGATGAGATCGCGGCAAGGTTTAGATGTCCAAAGTGTGGGAATCAGAGGGCGATCGTAAAGAAACTTGCGATGACAGGTGCGAGTCTTTTGGACAGATGGCTTGACTGGCAGAGAAACAAGTATTACTTTGTCACATGCTCGAATTGCGGCTATACTGAGGTTTACGATGCGGAGATCTTGGATGGAAAGAAAGGTAGACTTGCAGATCTGTTGGATTTGATCTTCGGTAGCTAGAGGATCATACTCAAGAATCTTCTCGTTCTCTCATGCTTTGGATTTGTGAAGATCTCATCAGGCGTTCCCTCTTCAACTATCTTGCCGTCATCCATGAAGACTATCCTATCGCCAACCTCCCTTGCAAAACCCATCTCATGCGTAACAACGAGCATCGTCATTCCATCCCTTGCAAGCTGTCTCATGACATCTAAAACTTCCTTAACAAGCTCTGGATCGAGGGCCGATGTTACCTCATCGAACAGCATTATCTCCGGATTCATGGCTAAAGCTCTTGCAATCGCAACCCTCTGCTGCTGCCCTCCAGAAAGTTGATGTGGATAGTGATCGGCCTTATCCTCAAGCCCGACCTTCTTCAAAAACTTCATCGCGATCTTTTCAGCCTCATCCCTCGGAATCTTCTTAACCACCCTCAGCGGTAGCGTTATATTCTCCAAGGCCGTTAAATGGGAAAATAGGTTAAACTGCTGAAAGACTATTCCTATCCTCTGCCTGATCTTGTTTATGTCTACTTTTGGATCTGTGATGTCTATTCCGTCAAATATTATCTTTCCACTTGTAGGTTCCTCCAATCTATTTATGCACCTCAGCAAAGTAGATTTTCCACTACCGGAGGGGCCTATTATGACAACTACCTCTCCCTTTTCAACCTCCATGTTTATTCCCTTCAGTACGTGGAGCTTTCCAAACCTCTTGTGAAGATCGATGATCCTAAGCAGACTCATGTCCACCTATCCTCCTCTGAGCGTAATCGACTAATCTACTTAACGGTAATGTCATCATCAGGTAGAACAATGCTACACCAAGCAGAGGAGTCCAAGCGTTGAATGTGGTTGAGTATATCTGCTTTCCAACCCTTGTAAGCTCTGCGATGGCTATAACAGACAGCAGTGATGAGTCCTTAAGCAACGCTATGAATTCGTTACCCAAAGCTGGCAGTATGTTTCTGAAGGCTTGGGGTAGAACTACGTATCTCATCGCTTGAATGTAGGTCATACCCAGCGATCGTGCGGCTTCCATCTGTCCCTTCGGAACACTCTGAATTCCTGCCCTTATGATTTCGGCTATGTATGCGGCACTGTTTAGGCTTAAAGCCAAAATTCCGGCAACTTCAGCCGGAAGCTTGATACCTATCTCAGGCAAACCGTAGTAGACGATCATGATCTGAACGAGGAGGGGAGTTCCCCTAATAAACTCAACATATGCAGTAGAGAAACCGAACAAAACGGGATTTCGGGATATTCTAAACAATCCCAAAACAGTTCCGAGTATCAAACCAAATAAAATCGAGATTGTGGTTAGCTTAAGCGTTATAAAGGCACCGTAAGCTAAGGCTGGGAGTATCTCTATAAACAGTTGGGGATCGAATTGACTGATCGGCATCCTATCCCTCAAAAAAATTAAAAATTAGGAGATCGAGCCGAACCACTTCTGGTAGATCTTGTCGTACGTTCCATCCTTCTTGATCTCCTCCAAAGCCTTGTTTATGGCCTTGAGCAGTCCTGGATTATCCTTTGCAACAGCAATTCCATACTCCTCGTGTGTCAGCGTCTTGTTACCGGTTACAACCTTGTAATCCTCCGGACACTTCTTGGCCATCCACAAAGCTATTCCGTTGTCGATGATCACGGCATCGATGTTACCGTTCTTCAAGTCGAGCAAAGCATCCGGCGTTGTGTCGTAAGTTCTAAGCTCGAAGTTTATACCCTGCTTGAGGAGATCTCTCGCAAAGTATTCTCCAGTTGTTCCAAGCTGGACACCGACTATCTTACCCTCCAAATCCTTGATGTCCTTTATCCTGTTGTCATCCGCTCTGACAACGATTACCTGCGTTGCGATGAAGTAGGGCTCGCTGAAATTCACCTGTTTTGCTCTTTCCTCGGTTATCGTCATAGCACTGCAGATGCAGTCGTATTTGTGTGCAACCAAGCCCGGAATTATTCCCTCCCAAGCGACGTTCTTGAATTCGACTTCCAAGCCCAGTCTCTTTGCAATCTCCTTCATAAGATCGACATCGAATCCTTCGAACTTCTTTGTAGTCTCGTTGATGTACTCGAATGGTGGATAGGTTGCATCCATGCCGACGGTTAAAACTCCCGGCTTTACGAGCTTAAACGCTGGTGTTTCCTTGGGGGTGGGTGTTTCAGGTGGAGTTGGGACTCCAACAGGTTGGGTTGGCTTTTTCTCCTGAGCACATCCTACGAAAAGCAGGCATACTACAACAGCTATCAGGAGTACTTTCCTTATCATGAAAGGTTGTATTGCCTACGGAGGATATAAAAATCAAACGATGTTAACGTAATTATCAATTATGTTTAACCTCTTGGAATTTTGGTGAGCTCACATATTACAGTCGAGTTGAAGCTAAGCAACATCCAAAAGTCTTAAAAGATTTGAAGGTTCAGATGGCTTGATGCTTGAAGAGGAGTATTTGGACATCACATTCCTCAAAGAAAACGGCTTTGTTCGAAAGAGATGTCCACTTTGCGGAAAGTACTTCTGGACGGCAGATGAGAGCAGGGAAATCTGTGGAGATCCTCCCTGCGGAAGTTACGAGTTCATAGGGAATCCGATTTTCAAGCGAAAGTTTACGTTAGATGAGATG
>CAZBFC010000075.1:0-9560 GCA_964491095.1 uncultured archaeon
GAAACACTGTGCTGACGAACTTTCTGCCTTCTGGAGAAAACATGCTCAAATCTCAAATAGAGGACAGAAACCCCACTTACATGGTATGCTTGGGCTGTGCCAATACCAACCCCTAATCTCAAATAGAGGACAGAAACTAAAGACTTCGGCGGGCTTTTCGGCTTCGACGATTCTGTTGCTGCAATCTCAAATAGAGGACAGAAACGCTTTCCGTCGTAGAAGAACAGCGAAAGGATTCTCGGTAAGAAAATCTCAAATAGAGGACAGAAACCCTAATGTACCAACTATGGAAATTTCAACCCCTCCATCATAATCTCAAATAGAGGACAGAAACATAGTTGGAATGATCTTTGGCACAGGGATCACCAGCAAGTCAATCTCAAATAGAGAACTGAAACTTTGGCTTTCTTGGAATTTCTTGAATACTGTTTCTTCAAATAGATTCAAATTGGAGATTTCGACGTTTGTGAATGGGCCTTAAATAGAAAAAAAAGAAAGTCTATGCATTTCCAAGTATCCTGTACGGCAGTAAAGAGAGCTAAAATAAAGTTAAGCTAATTACCTTGGATTTAGCAACCACTTTCTTATGTTGACATTCTTTTTATTCATTAATTTAAGATCATATCGTAGCAGAATTTTATCTCCTTCTTTTCTAACCATTGTGATTTCTCTTAAAAGCCCACTATGTGCAAAGAAGTTTCTCTTTCGATCCCTAGATTCTCTAGGCTTTTGATCATCACTGTCTTTAGCATAGAGTTCCAGTAGTAGCTTTTCTCCATCCAAATCTTTTGTCAATTCCTTAATTTCCCCTATATCTCTTTCCAAAAATCTCGAATTTACATCTAATCCCAAATTCTTGTAAAGCTCTTTAAACGTCTTAAGAATGCTATCCAGCTCTGGTTTGTCAATCTTTTCCTTCCAAAAGTCGATTACACTTGAAAGCATGGCGATGGCAAAGAACGTATTCACGACGTTGGTGCTATCCAATACTACTCTCGTTACAGTTAAAGTATTTCCATCTGTAATGATTTCTCTCGACTCTTCGATCTCTTCAAGGACATTCAGAAGTTTATCTTCCTTATTTTTGGTATCAATGTCTAAATCTAAGATTTCAGAATGGTAGAATACGAGTGGTATGTTGTACTTTATTGCATTGAAAGCCATCTTGAGGATCCTCAGATCTTTTGAAAGTTCATCCAAAAATCTTCCGTATTTTTCATGTAACTCTCTTCTTTTATCCCTATCCATGCAGATACCTTTGGGATTCGATGTAGGCAGGCTGAAGAATGCTTTAACATCGAAATCGTGAAGTTCAACGTTAACCTCTTGACCTTCAACGAAGACTGGTGGAACGTAAGCCAACTTTAGCGATATTCCACTCTTACCTTGCAAGATATACCTAAGCTTTCTGTAGGTTGCGTATTTTCTCAAAGCTTCGAGCATGCTTGTAGTGTAAATGTTTTGTCCTGTTGAAACATCCACATAGATCTCATCGACACTACGCTTTACAAGCTCCTTAAAGATGTAAGTTATCGTGTTTTCCACGGAACCTTTAAAGCTTACAGTATAATTTCCAGAATAGATCCCAACAGATGGAATCATCAAAACCTCTGCCTTAATACCATCCAATAGTCTAAGAATCCTTTTCTTGAACTTCTCCCTATCTCTTAGCAACTCAACGGCCTTATCGATGTCTTCTTCAATCTTTGTGATCAGGCTGTCTGGAGCTAATAAGATGATTTCCGCATCTTTGCCGCAATCTTCCAACCATTCGTAAATTGCAAGGGCTGACAGACTTTTTCTGTATTCTTTTCCATCGATAACGTATCTAAGGGTCTTGTACCCTTTGGGATCTCCCAAGACCTGAAGAATTGCAGTAGTCATATAAGCTACTTTGTTTTATCATACTTGAAAACTCTTATCTTTCCCAAGCCAGATGTTCTTCCACCCCCGACGTTCGAATATTCACCAAAGCTAAGTAATTTTGAAGTAATCCTTGCAAATTCCTCGTTATACGTATCGTCTGGAATTGAGAAGCTGACTTCTCCGACAAAGCCCACAGACCACAAACCCTTCTTCAATGAAACCTTCTCAGTTTTGATATCGCAACCAGATATGGCAATCCCCCATCTATCGAGCCACTCTCTGTACTCCTTTGGCAAGCTTGAGACGTAAGCTTCATAAAGCCTCGCCAAACTCCTAAAGAGAAGCTGTGGGAGTGGTAACGGAACGAATCTATAATCTAAATTTGGTATTCTAAAGTAGCATGGCGTTAGAAACTTTATTCTGAACTTTCTAATTTCTTTATCTTCGAAATCGTCAACGTACCTAACTTCTATTCCATCCAACTCATTGAGCATGCCGACAAAGGGTATCCGATCGATACTCATTAAATATTCTTTTAGAGCTTCTCCAATCTCTTCAACGAACACTGAAATTGTAAAGGAGTATTTCTCTCCCTCCACAAGCTTCTCAATGAAGTAGTTGTCATCTTTAAACACCGGAGAGGTTGCAAAAGGTGCCAATCCTTTACTGGAGTGAAGTTCTTCCGCTAGGATTCTGTTTATCTTTCTTAGAACCCAGTAAAGAAATCCTCTAACGTATGCTCCAGAATACATCCAGAAATACCTCGACTCAGATGCTATGAAATCGATAGCGAAGTAGACTATCATTTCAATCATACCATAAATAATGAGTCATTAATAAGCACTACGTCTATAGCTGTGGATGAGTTCGCATAATCGATTAGGTAAAGAAATGGTTAAGGGGTTGGAGGCGTTTAAGAAAACAGAGATAATATTATCCAGTTTCGAAATCGACAAATTTGAGAAAAAGTTACCGATAGTAATGGAGAAAAAGCTGAACTTCCTCTTGGAGAGGTAGGAATAACGGGGTGTTAGCACACTCCGCAGTCCTTAATGGACTGCAAACCTCCCCGTTCGAATCCTCGCAAGATGCGAGGAGGATATTAACAATGTTACCTTTTACTAAAAATTATTTTAAAATTTTAAAATAATTATTACAAAATAAAAAATTTATAATAATCTTCATAATCTTCTTCTCCACCCCTTAGAAATAGCTAAGTGTGTCAAACCTTAATTTTTATTCTCGATCAAGAATCAATATGTCTAGACGTAAGCAGGACAAAGCATTTTTACACCTCTATATTGATAAAAATGTTCTTGCCAAAGCTAAGGAATTAATCCCCAATTTGTCGGAATTCGTAGAAACAAAGCTCAGAGAATACATAATTCTTGCAGAGCACGGATTAGTGCAGAATGAGTGGGCCCGGAGGGACTCGAACCCTCGACCTCCGCCTCGTGAGGGCGGCGTCATAACCCCTAGACCACGGGCCCTAAAGATTATTTCCCAATGTTGTTAAAAATATTTTTTGCTAAACTGCACCAACACGAGAAGCTTTCATAACATCCATTAGTGTAATCATACCTATCGGCTTACCTTCCTCAACGACTACAAGCCTAGCAATGTTCTTTTCACTCATAATCCTTATGGCATCCTCGACGGTCTTATCGGCATCTATCGTAATCACCGGTTTCGAACAGACCTCCGAAACTCTAACTTCGCTGGGTTTCAGTTTCTTTGCTATTACTTTGAATATTACGTCCCTAACTGTCAATATACAGTACTCATCGTCCTCCATTGGCTCCACAAGTAGTGACCTTATCCCCTTTTTAAGCATGAGCTCTATTGCCTCCTCAACACTAGCATCCGGCTTTATCGTTACTAACTCTCTCCAAATCAACTCCCTAACCTTCAACTCAATCACCTCTCGTTATCATAACCTTAAACATCTTCGCAGCGTTGACGAAATTTTCAACAATTCTTGAAAAGTATATCACAACCTCCCTAAGTAGAACCAGCTCAGCTGGCTTTAAACCTTCAAAAACCTCCTGACAGATTCTTAAATATTCTCTCTCAAACTCCTCCCCAAACTTAATGATTGCATCAACATGTTCGAGAGCCTGAGAAACCTCAGACTTAACGAAAGCTTTAGCCAATAACGGTTTAATATGCTCGTAAAGTTCAGAGTACTCATCGGCAATCTTAACTATTTTCCCGAAAAGATCTCCAACCTCATCTGGAATACTCAATTCTTTGATCGTTAGAAGAACCGCCAGATCTCTACATAGGTTGATTATGTTATCCTGCAAAATCACTAGGTTGTATACGGCGTACTTATCGACTGGCAAGACTATCGGATCGGAGATAAACTTTCTAATTCTATCCTTTATCTCATCAGCCTTCTTTTCGACATCATCAATTTCCCTTACAAGCTTGGCTGTATCTTCTCCTTCAAATATCTTTTGAATGAGATGAATAGCAATGACACATAACTTTGCATGCTCCAGAAGATCAGGAAAGGGAGAATAGCCAAATACATCGAATACGTGCCTGATAAATTTAACCATGGATAACTTAAAAGTCTAACGTATTTAAAGCCTTCGAAAAGATTTGAATACCCAACGACATCCTTGCGTTATGAAGTATCTCCTTCTGATCCCAGACGGAATGGCAGATTGGAGGGTTAAGGAACTGGGAAACAAGACACCTCTTGAGGTTGCGGACACTCCAAACATGGACTTCCTAGCCAAGGAAGGGTCATGCGGATTGGCTAAAACCGTCCCAGAAGGCTACGAACCGGGAAGTGATGTGGCAAACTTGACGATTTTGGGTGTTGACGTGCGAAAATACTACACTGGCAGAGGACCGATCGAAGCTTTGGCCAAGGGTATAAAAGGGAAGTTGGTGTTCAGGTGTAATCTTGTATACGTAGAGAATGGAATAATGGTCGATTACAGTGCAAGGAGGATCGACGATGAAGAGGCTAAGGAGGTCATAGAAGCATTAAATGAGGCAGTCGAATACGACTTCGTCAGATTTCATCACGGAACTAGCTACAGAAACCTCGTGACGATCGACAGAGATTTCAATGAGAACGTTAAAACCACCCCACCTCACGATATCCAAGGGGAGCCGATTGCAAAGTATCTGCCAAAGGATAAGGAGCTTGCAAAACTTTTGATTGAGCTTATGGAGTTCTCAAAGAAGATCGTACCAGAGGTGACGAGGAAAGCGAACATGGTATGGATATGGGGTGGAGGAAGGATGCCAAACTTTCCGAAGTTTAAGGAGAGATGGGGCGTTAGTGGAGCGATGATATCGGAAGTTGATCTGCTCAAGGGCATCGGAAGGGGTTTGGGATTCGAAGTGATCGAAGTTGAGGGTGTAACCGGTTACATAGACACCAACTACAAAGGGTTGGCGAGGGCCGTGCTGAGAAGTTTGAAGCATAAGGACTTCGTAGTTCTGCACACCGAGGGAATAGATGAAGTTGGACATGAAGGTGATGCTGAAAAGAAGGTTGAGGCTATATCCATCTACGATGAAAAGATCGTTGGATATTTGATAGACAGATTGGACTTGGAAGAAACCAAGATCATGCTACTGCCCGACCATCCAACTCCAGTTAAGGTTAGAACACATGTAGCTGAACCAGTTCCGTTTCTGCTTTACGGTTGGAAGAAGGACGATGTCAATGAATTTAACGAATTTAGCTGTAGGAAGGGAAGATTCGGTCTCATAGATGGTCTCAAACTTATGGAACTGATGTTTACGGTTAGATGAACGTCTAAGTGGATAAATCTAAAATATCCAATCACAACATTAAAGCAAGGATTATATTCCCAGCCGATAGCATCGAAACGATGGATGTATCGCTAATGGAGAAATTTTACTCCAAATTATTTGGAGCTCCAAAAGAATACATCTCAGCCGGAATCTTATCCATCTCGATCATCTTGGCATCGATCCTAAATGGTAGTGGGCTGTTCTTCAGCTTGAGATATGTTGTGCTGAGCTTAGTGACACTTGTGGCTCTATTTCTTTTTCGAAGATCTTTTAGGCTTGCTGTAAATAAGCGAAGGCTTATCTTCTTTGTAATGGTAGTCATAATTTTTATTGAAGTTTTTGATATACTTTCCGTTTATATACTTGGCAAGGATTTGATAGTACTTGCACCGGCATCGATTACTGCCTTATTGACTGTGGTATTTTACTTCACATCCGAATCATCGGAGATAAAATCCGCTACAGCCTCGTTAATTCTAGCCCTATTACTTTATCCAGTATCGTATTATTTTTCATTTCAAGCTCCCCATAGAACTGTGGGATATCTCATAACAGCCATAGCAGGGTTGATGATGGGTTACCTATTCATAAGGTATCTTGATAGGAATTTCGAATTCTTCAACGTTAAGAGATTTCTCAAAGCTTTTCTGCTCTTTTGGCTCACCTGCGATGCCAAATATTTTGAGAGAGAGTTGAAAGATGTAGCAATTAAGCGTAGGGGATGGGTAAAGTGTCTGAAGATCGGTAAAGCTAAACTAATCTCAACGTCCTTCCATCCTGGCCCAATGAGGAATATAGGTGGGGCAAAGCTTGTTGGGGCAATTTTAAATTCTATCGATAACTCGATGTTTTTGCATACGGCCGTAGGGCATGAGTTAAATCCCATCGACGAAGGGAACGTTAGAAAGATAGTTTTCGCTGTGAGATGCGATGGCAAAAGGCTTAGAGCCAATTTACCATACGAATTGGAAGGAGAAAGATTCATCTTGAGAGTTTTTCCGTTTGAAGATGTTAAACTCATGATCATAATTGGAAAGTTCGCAAGTGACGATTTTCCTTACGAATTGAACGACCTTGTTGGTAGCGATATAATGTTTGTCGAAGCTCACAGCGCACACAGGCCCAATTTCGATATCGGAAAGGAGGATGTTGAAGAAGCTAGAAGGTTGATTGAAGAGGCTAAGAAAATAAAAACAGGGGAGACAGATCTTAGATATTTCTTTAAAAGAGCTAAAATCGAAACAAAAAATATCTGTGGCTATGTTGCAATTTTGATCTTGGATTACGGGAAGGAAAAGCATGCGATCCTGATGCTTGACGGAAACAACGTAGATCTGAATTTTAGAAGGGAGATCGAAGGATTTTGTAAAGATTACGGTATCAAGGCAACAGTCATCTCCACGGATAATCACTCAAAGACCGGAATATCTCCAAAGATAGGCTATAAACCAGTCGGAGCTGATGAAGAAGATAGAAAAGCCGTATTCAAGTTTTTGAAGGATGTCCTTGAAAATTTTAAGCTTGAGCCATGCAAAGAAGTTGAGTACGGTTACAACGAGGTCGAGGTTGAGGTTATGGGAAAGAGGTTCTTCGAATTGGTTGATCTGGCATTCAGAAACATGGGCGAGAAAGCGATCTATCTGTTGTTTGCCATGATCATCTTTCAATTCATACTGACATGGGTTCTGGGTTGGATGATCGTTTAATGCAATAGATTTATAAAAAATTGAAACCAAGTTTTTTCATGGTTATCGGAGTCACAATGGTAAACGTCCAGCCGGGAAAGGAGAAGGATGTATACAACGCCATAAAGAAGATCAAGAACGTTCGAGAGATATACCACGTTTTTGGTGAGTTCGATTTTGTTGTCATAATCCAAGCGAACAGCCTATCAGAGCTCAACAGAACCGTGGATGAGATCAGAGGGATTACGGGTGTTACGAAGACTCAAACCGTTGTAGGTGCAGAGATATCATGATCGCAGAGGAGTTAGCCAAGAAACTCAGAGAAATTAGCATAGCTGAATTTTTTGAGAAAAATAAGCACATCTTAGGTTACTCCAACCCAGCAAGATCCTTGGTTACTTGCGTTAAGGAGGCAGTCGAGAATTCGCTGGATGCCTGCGAGGAAGCAGGAATCTTGCCGGACATAATGGTTAGAATATCAAAGCTCGATAAATCTGTTTACCGTATAATCGTTGAGGATAACGGACCGGGTATCGTTAGACATCAGATCCCTAAGATTTTCGGAAAGCTGCTTTACGGTTCTCGATTCCATGCGATAAAGCAGACTAGAGGTCAACAGGGGTTAGGAATTAGCTCGGCTGTACTGTATGCCCAGCTAACGACTGGAAAACCTACGGTAGTCATCTCAAAAACTTCACCAAAGGAAAAAGCTTGTAGGATGGAGATAATGATAGACACCAAAAGAAATGAGCCTGAAATTATTAGTGAAAGTTTAATCGATTGGCATCGTCCACACGGAACAAGGATAGAGCTTGAAGTTGTTGGAAGCTATGTTAAGGAAAGGAGACAGAGCGTTTACGAATATCTGAGGCAAACTTCGATAGTAAATCCACATGCAAAGATCACGTTCATAGAGCCAGACGGAACCATCCACGAATTTGCAAGGGTTAGCAACGAACTTCCAAAAATTCCCAAAGAGATCAAACCCCATCCTCATGGGATAGAGCTCGGAACTCTGATTGCAATGCTCAAAGCAACAAGAGCTAGCAATCTGAAAAAGTTCTTGAAGGAGGAGTTTGTCCGAATTGGAGACAAGATCGCAGATGAGATAATCGCAAAGGCTGGATTTAACGGTAGAGAGCATCCCCGATCCTTAAGCAGAGAGCAGGCTTTGAAACTTCTAGAAGCTTTTAAGCAAGTTCAGCTTTTACCACCTCCGACGGATTGCCTTTCGCCAATAGGTTCGGATTTGATCATGAAGAGTCTGATGAAAGAGTTTAATGCGGAGTTCGTGTATGCAATCACGAGAAAGCCAAAGGTATATTCTGGGCATCCCTTCCTAGTTGAAGTCGGCATAGCTTACGGCGGAAACATCAAAAGCGATAAGGTTGAGATCTTGCGATTTGCGAACAAGATCCCGCTTTTATACCAGCAGGGTGGATGCGCCCTGACGAAGGCTGTTGAGAGTGTTAACTGGAAAGCCTATGGCTTACAGCAAAACAAAAACGAGTTGCCAAATGCTCCTGCTGTGATTTTAATCCATTTGGCCTCTACAAACATTCCATACACATCCGAATCTAAAGAGGCAATAGCCGGAATTCCAGAGATTATCGATGAGGTTAGGTTGGCCTTGCAGGAAGTTGGAAGGAAACTCAAGGAATATCTTGATCGAAAGCAGAGGTTGCAGAAGAAGAGGAAGAAGGAGGAAGTGTTGGTTAGGATAATTCCACTCCTAGCGAAGAAGGTCTGTGAGGTGCTTGAGAAGGATGAGATCGATGCAGAGAGGATCATTGCAAGGATCATGGGAAAGGTGTACTTTGAAAGGATAGTCGACGGTGATCGGGTTAAGTTGAGAATTTCAAACTATTCAAAAGCCAGAAGATCGTTCAGAGTCTATGAGATGTGTGAAGGTTATGTTGAAGCGGATGGTAGGATTATCCAAGCTTCAGCCTATTCTACGATCGTCTGGGATTTGGAACTCATGCCCAATGAGGAGATAGTACTTGAATATAGATGTCAAAGGGTTGTCAATAAAAAACCAATTGTAGAAGGCTTGGATGATGATATAGTCAGTGGAGCGGAAATATCTCCTATGATGTAAAAAAATCGACGATCGCCACCACAAAATTTATTTATTGATGATGATAACCTAATTTAGGGGGCGCCTATAAGTATCGGTTATAGCGATCCCCGCCGTCACCGCTGTATCTATTTTTGGCGCCCCCC
>CAZBFC010000076.1:0-2287 GCA_964491095.1 uncultured archaeon
TCGGAATTCTTTCCTCTTCGATGATTATACCTACGCCACTCTTCTCAGCCATTTCGTTGAGAGCTGAAGCCAATCCACCTCTGGTGGGATCTTTCATCGCCGTTATCCCTCCAACATCCAAAACATCCTTTAAGAACAGCCAGACCGGATACACGTCAGATTCAACATCGAGCTCGAATTCGAAGCCCCTCTCAAGCATGATAGCAACACCGTGCTCTGCGATGTTACCTGAAACTATTATCGCATCTCCCTCCTTAAGTCCGCAATCTCTTATCCAGTTGTACGGGTAATCTCTGAACTCCCGAACGACTTCAAGGTTCTTAGCGAGATGTTCGTTTTTTATCCCTATTCCAGAAGTATTTATGATTATATCGACGTTAGCTTCTACAACCTTGGTGTCGCCGGTGATTAAATTCGCATCGAGCTTTGAAAGCCAGAACTTTACGTCATCAAGAATCTTCTCAAGCTTCTCTATTTCAAACCCTTCCTGAATGATTAAAGACAGTGAGAACGCGTAAGGTTGAGCACCCATGACTGCCAGATCGTTCGATGTTCCGCAGATGGCCAAGCTACCTATGCTTCCACCTCTAAAGATGGGTGGGCTTACGACGTATGAATCGGTTGTAAATGCGAAGCCATCCAAGTCTGAAGAATCGTCCATATCTGACAAAGCGATTTCACCGAGCTTGCAGTCGCCAAATCTTGAAATTATGTGCTTCTTTAGAAATTCCATCATAAATTTTCCGCCAGCTCCATCTTCTCTTCTAACTATCATCCAAAAACCTCCCGATGTATATTTGCCCAAAGCTGATGCCGTTATCTCCGCATGCAACCTTTTCGTTCAGATATATCCTCCTTCCGATATACCTTTCGACGAGTGGTGTAAAATAGGAGTTGAATGTCACCCCTCCGCTCATGACGATGGGCAAATCGTAACGCTTAGCGATCTCCGCAAAACCTCTCGCGAGGTAATCTATGATCGCATAAGCGATCGCACCTCTGAGAGATCTATTCTCAAGGTAAATCTCCAAGGCTTTGCATATTATCGGAGCCACTCTCAAAACTTTAACTTCACCATCCTTAGCTTTCCAGTCGTCATCGACAAAGGGCTTCGAATAAATCGATTCTTCCCTTACGGTCTCTATTATCGGATCTCCTAAATTCAAATCGGATTGCTCAACTATACTCTCAAGCTTCATAGCTGGCTCTCCTTCGTAAGTTCTTTCAAAGCAAACTTCGAGCATAGTCGATACTGCATCGAAAATTCTTCCCAAGGATGATGACTCAATACTCATGTCGTATATCTTTGCAAATGTTTCGAAGCTTTCACCTTTACGTAGATACTTTTCATATGGTTTCAAAATTTCGTAATCTCCATGTTCTTTGTAAATTAAGGAGAAGAGCACCCTTAGCGGATAGTATGTGGCCAAATCACCACCTATAAGCTTGAAGTTCTCAATCCTTCCAACCCTTCTAAACTCTCCTCTTTCAAAGTCCAGAAGTAAAACCTCACCACCCCAAACCTTACCATCAAAACCGTAGCCTACTCCATCGACGGTTATGGCCAAAGCCCTTGTAAATCCGTTCTCAGCCATCACGGACATCGCATGTGCGAAGTGATGCTGAAGTCGAATCAATCTGCACTTGTATTTTTCAGCGAGCTTCTCAGCAAATAGTGTCGTATTGAATTGAGGATGTAGGTCACATACTATGAAGTCGGGCTTGAGGTCAACGAACCTCATGAAGAAATCGACAGCCACTTTAAAGAACTCGTTAAAAGTTTTGAAGTTAGCTGTGTTACCTATGTACTGCGAAACTATCGCATTCCCGTCCTTCAACACGGTTATGGAGTCATAAAGTTCTGCTCCCACTGCCAAGCCATTAAGTTTGGCATCTATCTTAAGTACCTTTGGAACAAATCCTCTCGATCGTCTGATTATCAGTCTTCGCCCTGCAACGAATTTTATGACGGAATCGTCCACTCGGTTGTGGATCTTGAGGTTGTGCCTCAATACCGCATCAAGCTCCAAGCTAAAAACTCCGTCATCGATGAACATCGGTTCTCCAGGTTTGTTTGCAGAAGTCATTACGATAAAATCGGATTTGAGGTATTTGAAAAGGATGTAGTGTATAGGAGCATACGGAAGCATGACGCCGATTGTATCCAAATGAGGAGCTACTGCAAAGAAAGATTTTGGATCTCTTTTCTTTAAAACCGTTATGGGTCTTATATAGCTTGTCATAGCTTTTTCTTCATCTTCACTGACGTAAGCTACAGATTTAACCA
>CAZBFC010000077.1:0-5726 GCA_964491095.1 uncultured archaeon
TCACAACAACCACGGAACTCGAGACGAGCACAACCCATTAAACAGAGGACTTATAGATTACGGCAGACTTAAGCTTAAAACAGATACGGCAATACTTGAGGTGAAGAACGGAAGTAGAGAAGAAATCATCAGATCTTTGGCAATCATTCGTTAGCTTTTTTTAACGATTTTACCTATCTTGTGGCGTGATAGCAATAATCGACTACGGTGTCGGAAACATTAGAAGCATACACAAGGCTATCGAATTTGTAGGTGGAAAGGCCGTTGTTACAAAGGATGTCGAAACGATCAAGAATGCCGATGGGCTCATTCTGCCGGGAGTTGGAGCATTCAAAGCAGCAATGCAGAATCTTAAGGATTACGTTAATATAATAATGGAAACAGATGTTCCCATATTGGGAATATGCTTAGGAATGCAGTTGTTCGCAACCGAAAGCGAAGAGAGGGGTTTGCACAAAGGATTGAATCTTATTCCGGGAAGAGTCGTTAGATTTCCAAATTCTGTAGGAAAGATTCCACATATGGGTTGGAATAAGATCAGAATCGTTAAGGATCATGAAATCTTGGATGGTGTGGAGGATGGTAGCTACGTTTACTTCGTTCACTCATACTACATGCAAACTGCTGAAGAGAACATCATCACAAAGACCGAGTATGGAATTGAATTTACGTCGGGTGTTGCCAAGGACAACATCGTCGGATTCCAGTTCCATCCCGAAAAGAGTGGAAAAGTTGGATTGAGAATAATTGAGAATTTTGTAAGAATGTGCAAGCGCTAACGCATACCAAAGCGGGCCCAGATGTTGCAGGCTCCTTCGAAGCTGACCATACATGGACCAATGGGTGTCTTTGGTGTGCAGGCTTTCATGAAGAGTGGACAGTCGGTAGGATCGATCAAACCTCTGAGTAGTTCACCACACCTACACGCCTTTTTTTTCGCATCTTCTTTTGGAATGAAATCTTCAAAAACGTCTTCAAAGACCTTTGTGGCATCGAAATCTTCGAACTTCTTTTTTATAGCCCCTCCAGACTTTGGAACTACTCCAAGACCTCTCCACTCCCAGTCCTCTCTTTCAAAGACTTCATCCATAACTTCCTGAGCTCTTAAATTACCTTCGTATCGAACAGCCCTTGTATATTCGTTCTTAACTCCGACTTCACCGTTTTTTATCATCTTTATCAGCATTAGCAAAGCTAACATGACATCCTCTGGCTCGAAACCGGCTATAACTTGCGGAAACTTTATGTGCTCGTAGGCCTTCACACCTACGATCGTTGAGACGTGTCCCGGATTGATGAAACCGTCTATCTTTACATCTCCCAAGGATAGCAGATGTTCCATGGCTGGAACGAAAAACCTGTGAGCTGAGAAGACGTAGAAGTTTTCCACGCCATCGAGTATGGCCAAGGCAGTCGAAGGCATCGTAGTTTCAAAGCCTATGGCAAAGTGAACTACCGGCTTATTACTGTTTTTCGCAATTTCAAGGGCATCAAAGATACTGTACACAATCCGAACATCGTACCCTTTAGATTTGTAATAGAAGAAGGATTTTCCTTCGAAAGGTACCCTTGCCATGTCGCCGAATGTTGTCAGTATTATATCCTTTCGTTCAAGTAGAAAGAAGACCTTCTGCAGATCTATATCTGGTGTTATGCAAACCGGACAACCAGGACCACTTATCAGCTTCAAATTTTTTGGCAATAAACTTCGAAGGTTGAATCTCGTTACCGTGTCTTCATGAGTCCCGCAGAGGTGCATTATCTTAAGAGGTCTAAAATCTTTCATCTCTTCAGCTATCTTCTTTGATAACTCTGCGATGATCTGCTTTCTCTCCATCGCTTCAAATTTCTGCCCTGATTATAAAACGATAACGTTAATGATGCCAAAAATTTAGATGATTAATCATGGAAAGAAAGATCGTCTATTTTGAGGAGAAGGGTGAGAAGAACACGGAGGAAACGTTAAGACTTGCAAAAGAAAGGGCCTTGGAGTTGAGAATTAAGCATGTTGTGGTTGCGAGCACATCTGGCAAAACTGGAAAGAGAGCTATAGATGTTTTTGAAGGAACTGGAATAGATGTTGTAGTGGTTTCGCATCAATTTGGTTATAAGAAGCCAAACAAACTTGAGATGGATGATGAAGTAAGAAAGTTCATAGAAGACAGGGCAAAACTGGTTGTAGGTTCAGATCTGTTTACAACGGTTCCAAAGTTAACGCAGAAGTACGGAGGCTGGAATCCCTTTAACATCGTTGCCGATACTCTTAGACTGTTTTGCGAGGGTATGAAGGTCTGTGTTGAGATCGCAGTCATGGCAGCCGATGCGGGAGCAATTCCTACTGATGAGGAGGTTATAGCGATAGCCGGAACGGCGAAAGGTGCAGACACTGCAATAGTTCTAAAGCCAGCTAACATCCACAGATTCTTCGAAATAGACATAAGAGAGATAATATGCATGCCTAGAGTAAGATGACTTTTCATAAGCCAATGATCGCGAACTACATCCTCAAACTTGAGTTTGATAGGAATTTCGGAGGAACCTTTTATTAGCCAGTTTTCTTAATATTTTTTGTGTATAAAGTAAGACCAGGAGACTTTATAATACTCACCGAAGTCTTAAGGAAATCTGAGGAGATAAAGCCAACTCAGCATGCTAAAAGAATTGTATTTGAGAAGTACGGGATACTAGGTACCAACATCGATAGAATACTGACCGCAGTTTATTACAAGATAATGGGAAAGCTTGGGATAATTGATAGGATTATCAGAGAGCTTGTAGGGGTCCATCATAATATTTTGGATCCTTGGCTTAGAGCGGCTTTAAGAGTTACAATTGAGTTCCTAGTGTTTGAGAAGAAGTATACCAAACATCTCGATAAGGAAAAGACCAAGAAAGCCATGGCAGATTTCCTTTCAAGCACCACACACCCCTACGTCGGAATGTTCTACTACGAAATCTTCGATAAGATAAGCGAATACGAGATTAAGCCCAAGGATGAGATGGAAAAACTTGAACTTAAGTATCTGCTGCCGGCTTGGTACATAAGAAAGATGAAGGAGCTATTGGGAGATGAGGCTGAAGAGCTGTTCAAAGCTCTTAACAAGGAGCCGCTTATAAGTATACGAGTCAACACACTCAAGGCAACGGTTGAAGAGGTGTTGGAAGAGCTGAAAAAGGAGAAGAAAAAGGTTATCGTAAGCAATGTCGTTCCGACCGTTCTCAAATTCGAAGGGCCATACGATTTCGACAGATCGAAGTTGTATAGAAAAGGTAAGTTTGTTATTCAGGAAGAAGCTGCAGCTTTGGCATCTATTTTGCTCGATCCAAAGCCTGGGGAGGTTGTGGTAGATCTATGCGCGGCTCCTGGGGGTAAAACCATTCACATGGCAGAGTTGATGAAAAATGAGGGAATTATACATGCGTTCGATGTGGATGAACTCAGAATAAAGAGGATGGAGGAAATGATAAGCAGATGCGGAGTTAGAATCGTAAGGATATACAAGAAGGATGCAAGAAAAGCTCCGAGGATTCTCGGTAGAGAAATTGCGGATAAGGTCATGCTCGATGCTCCCTGCACATCGGATGGAACCCTAATGAAGAATCCGGAGCTTAGATGGAGGATCAGAGAGGAGAAGATAGGAGATATCGCCGAGCTTCAGTATCAACTGCTCAAGACGGCTGTAGAGCTTTTAAAGCCGGGCGGTAAGGTTTTATATTGCACGTGCTCCATGTTTAAGGAGGAGAATGAGGAGGTTGTAAAGAGGATCCTAGAGAATAGGGATGACGTAGAACTTGTACCCCTCAAGGGTTACTACTCCGAAGGATTCATGAAAGGAACGATAAGAGCCTTTCCCCATAGACACGGAACGATAGGTTTCTTCTATGCGTTGCTAAAAAAGCTTGACCAGCGCCGTGCAGATTAATTATCGGTGCATCGAACAAAATTAACCCCCTATATCGATAAAAATGTGATCGAAGAAGCAAAGCAATTTATCTCAAATCTGTCTACCTTTGTTGAGATAAAACTGAGAGAATACATTGCTTTGGTAAAAGCAGGCATTATCTTCAATTATGGAGCGGGCCGGGAGGGATTTGAACCCCCGACCGCGGGATTAAGAGTCCCGCGCTCTACCTGGCTAAGCTACCGGCCCACCCGTTTCTCGTTATGAGATGGGATTTAAAAACCTTACTCTGAGAAGGTTTATCTTACGTGCGAGGGTCTTCGATGAAAATGATAACCGAAGGCCTCACGCCGAAAGAGATAAAGGAGGAGTTCAGGAGGATAAACCCAAAATTCGTCGAGAGGTACGAGAGGATAGACGATTCGGACGAGTTCTACGAGTTCATGGCTAAACCCCTGAGGACGAGCATAAGGGTGAACACGCTGAAGGCGAGCGTTGAGGAAGTCGTTAAAAGCCTTGGCGAGAGGTTCGAGCTCGAACCTATCCCTTGGTGCGAGGAGGGTTTCTTCGTCAACGCCGAGAAGGTGGGGGGAACGATAGAGCACCAGTTGGGCTTGATATTCTCCCAAGAGGCTTCCGCGATGATCCCGGCGGTAGCGCTGGAAGTTAAACCGGGGATGCTCGTTTTGGATATCGCAGCCGCTCCGGGAGGAAAAACTACGCAGATAGCCCAATACATGCAGAACGATGGCTGTATAATTGCGAACGACGTAAAGGTGGACAGACTCAACATTCTGATCTCGAATCTGCAGAGGTGCGGGGTGACGATAGCCAGAGTTACGATGAAGGACGGGAGGTTCTTCAAGCGGTTCAGGGACACATTCGACAGAGTTTTGTTGGATGCCCCTTGCAGCAACGTCGGGATGATAAGGAAGAACTTCAAGTACCTGAAGATGTGGAGGTTGAGGGAGGTGGAATCGCTTTCGAGGTTACAGAAGGAGCTCATAATGGCGGGATATACCGCCTTAAAACCCGGTGGGATTTTGGTTTACTCCACCTGCACCCTCGATCCGCTTGAGAACGAGGAGGTGGTGGATCACCTGCTTTCGAATACGGATGCGGAGGTTTTGGAGATCGACCTGCCGGTCGTGAGGCACGAGCCCGTGTTGGAGTTCGAAGGAAGGAGGTACTGCGAGGAGGTGAGGAGATGCCTGAGGATACATCCCCAAGACAACGACACCGAGGGGTTCTTCGTCGCGAAGATACTCAAGCCCGCCTAAAGGAGATTTTAGCGGAACACCTCGAAAGGCAGTTTGGTGTGGGTAGGGAGGAATTCCTTGGCCTGAACTTGGAGTTCGAAGAGAGAGGAAAGCGTAGGGTTTACGCGTTCAAAAAGTGCCCGCTCGAAGTTCCGACCTATCACTACGGTCTGTACTTCGGGACGCTCGAGGAGAGCGGGATAAGGTTGTCGATAGAGGGATCATTTCTGGTAGGGAAGCTTGCGAAGAGGAACGTGGTCGAATTGGACGACGAGATGGCTAAGAGGTGGATGAGCGGGGGGGATTTGGAGTTGCCGGTGAGGGGTTACGTTATCCTGAAGTGGAGGAACTTCTTCTTAGGTTGTGGAAAGGGAAACGGGAAGGTCGTAAAGAACTACGTTCCCAAAGAGAGGAGGATCAGAGGAGATCTCTGACCTTCGCAATAGGCGGGGGTTCCCTCTTGTGCCTGCTCTTCTCGACCATCTCCAAAACTCTCTTGACCTCCTCCTCGCTCACGTCGAATTTCTTAGGAATTTCGGCCGGATCGATTCCCTTCTCCAGAGCC